>JBFIZG010000044.1:0-15283 GCA_041604955.1 Gemmatimonadales bacterium
CGTCACGGATCGGACAAAACAGGTTGCGACCGCCCTCATTTGGAAGCTCCTTTCGTGGCTCGGCCTTCGATGCTCACTTTCAACATACGCGAGCTGACCGGCTGGACGCACCCTTCCGCGACGACGACCGTTTCGAGTCGACTGGATCCCCCTGGACCCTGGCGAGCATCACAGCGAAGTTTTGAGTCACGCGATAACGACGGATTACGATGACCCCCGATCCGCAGCGACTCGGACCCTGGCTTCGTGGACGCCAGCCCGAACCCGAACGAACCTGGCGCGACCGCGCGGTCCCGATTCTCGTCGGCGCCGGGGCCGTGGCGGTGTTCGGTATCGTCGTGATCGTCGTCCTCAAATTCCTGTTTCGGTATCCGGGGCCGACGATCGGCGTGTTGGCCGTCGTATGGCTGGTCGGATTCGTTCTGTCCCAGATTCTGCGACAACGCGATCGCTCGGGACGCGGTGGAGGCGTTTGAGTCGGCTGCGCGTCTCAGCCGATCCCGTCGAGTAGCTCGGGAAGCTCACGCATACTGGTGAAGACCCCGCCGGTGGCGTGCCGCAGCTCCCGCCCCTGCCCCGTCGGCGCAAATCCAAAACTCGTCATTCCCGCGGCGTTCGCCGCTTCCACGCCGAGGGAGCTGTCTTCGATCACGGCACACCTTGTTGGCGATACCGCCAGGGAATGGGCGGCGTAGAGAAAGACGTCGGGCGCCGGCTTGCCACGCTTCACGTCATCGGCGCTGAACATTCGTCCGGCGAAGCGGTCGATCAGACCCGTGAGTTCCAGACTCACGCGAATGCGCTCGCGCGAGCCGCTGGACGCAACGCACACCGGGACGTCGATCTTGTCGAGCGCCCAGACGATGTCCTGGATCGGCTCGAGATCGGTCTGAAAGCGCGCAAACAGCCGCTCGTGGTAACACTCTTCGAAATCCGGCGGCAGTGGCTTCCCCAGAATCGGCTCGGCACGTTCTCGGACGCGGGACAGCGCGCTGCCCATGTACTGGCCACGAGCCTCCTCCACAGTCGTCGGCAGACCGGCATCCGTCAGCAGATCGGCGAGAATCGCCTGCGCATGCGGTTCGCTGTCGACGAGAACCCCGTCGTTATCGAAGATCACCAGGTCGAACACGCGTATTCGTGGCTTCCTTTACGGCCTGCCGTTCGAACCAGTTGTCCCGATACACGTGACCCCCTCGAAGGAGAGCCCAGAAACTCGCCAACCCGTACGCCGGCAAAAAGAACGGACCCCAACGCTCACATTGCCTGACGTGTACGCGCTCGTGTGCGCGTGTACGACGAAGACAGGCATCGTCCTGTCCCAACACGACGTGCCCGAGCGTCATGGCCGCGGCCCCACCGGCGAGGGGCGCCGCGCGCAGCAGCCAGCGTGGAACAGCACCCTGCACTTCGAGAACGCCGTCGCGAAGCCGCAGCTTGCCCCTGCCGGCCAGGGCCACCAGTGCGATCCCCAGACCCAGCAGCGTCGTCGGCGCAGACCACACGTACGCCGCCCAGCGCCAGCTCACGCGTCGGCGTTTACGCACAGGGACTCCTGACCGTCTGCGAGGGGTCGTCACCGTGACCATCGAGAAAGGACACGACCGCTCGGTTGAACGCCTCTACCGCCGACAGGTTCACCATGTGTCGCGCGCCGGGGATCGTCAGCCGCTGTGCGGTGACGACGCACGTCATCAAGGTATCCACGACGCCGTGAATGTTGGGCAAATCGCGCTCGCCAACGATCACCAGCATGGGCACGGCAAGGTCGGCCAGTCGGGCAACCGCCGGCGGATCGGGCGGTTGATCTCCTCGTTGATACGACCAGATCCGCGCGTTGTCTCGCACGATGCGGGTGACCATCGACGCGACGGCGCTGTCGGACACGGTCATGAGGGGAGTCTCTGCCCATCGACTCGCCGCGAGGTCCACATCACCGGACGCCAGTGCGTCGGCGACAGGCTGAAACCAGGTGAAGGGTGCGCGCGGTACGTAGCCGCTCAGACCAGGGGACGCCACAACGAGTTTGTCAACGCGGTCGGGGTACGTCAGCGCGAAGTCGATGGCTACCTGTGCTCCGGCCGAGAGTCCCACGAGACTTGCCCGATCAACTTCGAGGGCGTCGAGCACGGCCGCGAGGTCGTCGTAGGCCGCAAACGGGCCGGTGGGGCCGGTGGACGCGCCGTGACCACGAAGGTCGTATCGGATGACCCGATGGCCCTCGAGCAGGGCGGCGAGTTGCGGCTCCCACATACGGCGGTCGAGACTGAATCCATGAATGAGCACGATCGGATGGCCGGATCCGCCCGACTCGAAGTAGACTCCCTCAGGCGTCACCCCGCTGATCGTCGGCCACGACTCACCGGAAGCACTGCATCCAGCGGCAACCAGGACCGTCAACAGCGCCGTCGTTCCGATTCGACGCCAGCTCTTCTTTCCACGGTCACTTCCCAACGAGAGCATCATTCTGAAACCCCTCTGTCCATCCCTTGCTCTCGTACCACTCTAACCGGTTGACCTACTCCTGCAACTCTCCAGTGGGGGTCACGATGTTCGACAGCGGTTGCCTGGCCGTTCTCGAGCAGACCGCCGATCGCGCTGACTCGGCGGCATGGCTACGTGGACGTGCCGTCGGCCAGGACATCCCAGGTACGCGACACGCTCTTGGCCAGCGCCAAGTACGAATAGCTCTCCGGTGCATCCCCAAACACCACGTTTCTGAGATTGATAAATCGCCGGCGGTCGTTCAGTACCATGGCGATGTTCTGCCCTGTCGGGATAAAGACCTCGCCGACCAGCGCGGTGGCGGGCCGAACCAGTTCGATGCTAGTCCGACAGAACCGGCCGGTGGCCCGCATCGACGCCGGACGTTCCGGCTCCTCGAGGGCGGCGACGTAGCTCACGGCATCTTTGAGGATCGCCCGCTGGAGGATCCCCTCTTCCGGCATCAATTCTTCGGTGTTGATGAAAAAAAACGGGTCGGGATTGTTCAGACCATCGGAGATCCGGTGCTCCCCGGCATTGAGTGTAACGTACCCCACGAGTCGCTTGCCGGAAGCGTCAAGACGCACCTTGACGCATCTGACGCACCCACTTGTACTGGTAATGATTGGCTGGCTCATTTCAGTCGCTTCCCTCCGATCTTGATCTGCTTTTCTGCACAACTCGATTACGCCGCGAGTCACTCGCTTCTACCAACCACGCGATTTGGAACCGTTCAGGCAGCGCGGTCCGCACCGAGCACCGCCCAGAGTCGACATTGCCTCTTTCCCAGCGCCAGGAATTCGTACCGCTCGGCGGATTCGTCGAACGCTACGTTCTTTAGATTCACGAATCGGCGGTCATCGTTCAGGCAATCAGTCACTTTGAAGCCATTCGGGACGAACAACTCGCCCGTCAACCGGGAGTTCGGCTGAATGAGCTCGACGGTGACCCACTGGAACGCCCCGGACCGACGCACGTTATGCAGCAGATCGGGTTCCTCAAGCGCTACGACGTAGCTAACGGCATCTTTGGAAATCGCCACACATTGCGCTCCATAATCCCCAGACTCCACCGTGTCGAGCAGGAGAAGGGCCTCTGGATCGTTGAGACGATCGGAGATTCTGTTTTCGTGTTGGAGGAGCGCCACGTGACCAATGAGCCGCGTGCCGGAAGCATTCACCCGAAGCTTGACCAATCGCTGCACGTCACCCACCATCGATATCCCTCCGCTATCCCGACCGAGATCACACGCCTGTCGGGCCCCGCGGGCACGACGGCGACAGATATTCTTAGTGTCGACACAGAGTCGGCGCTTCTTGAGTACAAACGGGAGGCGCCGTACGAGGGCGTGGCGGTCGCGGAAAAGGTGACGGAGAGCACAACAGCAGGCACGAGGTCGCCGAACAGACCACAGACCCTCGAGCCCACCCGCTTCCGTCCGCCAGGGTATCTTTTCTCGAGGCACTCAGGTTGCGCTGACCCGACACTGTCTGACGTACGCCATGGCATTCCGACGATTTACCGTTGAGACCACAGCCGGATTCCTAACCGTGACGGCGACCAGGGGTGCCGTAACGGGCATCGCTCTGAACCGCGGCGGGCACCGGGCGCCAGCGTCCCGCCTCGAACATCAGATCCATCGAGAGCTGCGCCAGTATTTCGACGGAGAACGAACGGAGTTCACGTTCCCGATCCGCCTCGAGGGGAGCGAGTTCGACGTCGAGGTTTGGAACGCGCTGCGTGAGATCCCCTACGGCGAGACACGAACCTACGGCGACATCGCTCGGCGCATTGGGCGTCCCACGGCGGCCCGCGCCGTGGGCGCCGCCAACGGGCGGAATCCGGTTCCGATCGTGGTGCCATGTCATCGTGTGGTGGCCGCCGGCGGTAAGCTCGGCGGGTTCGGCGGCGGGCTGGAGCTCAAACGGCGCCTGCTCCTCCTCGAAGGAGCCCGCAGCGTCCCTCTGGAATCCGGTGAGTGATACGACAGCATGGCGCGTTTGGTTGTGGCTGCGTTCATCCCACTCCTCATGGCGTGCGCGGATCTCGAGCGACCCGTGTTTCCGCTGCCGGAATTAAACGGTGAAGACGTCGCCCCTGTCATACTCTTTGCCGGACCCGCCGACAGTGTGGTCGCCATTGGGGACACGCTCACGGTCTCGTTGCGCGTATTCGATCGTTCCGGCATCGTCGTGGTGACGGCCGCGGTGTCGGGGGCCCTCAATTTCGGATTCGCCAACGCCATGCCGAACGACACCCTTTTTGAGGCGCAGTATCCCATACCGACGAGCAGCGCAACCGCCGGGGCACTGAACTTTTCGGTGACGGCGGTGGACAGCGTGGGAAACCAGGCTGCCGGACTGCGGCGCTTCATTCTCCAGTAACGGACGGGCGCGTGGAACTCACCGAATTCACCGCGCGCAATTTCCGCAATCTCGTTTCGCTCGATCTCGAATTCCCGGCCTCCGGGGTCGTCATCATCGGAGCAAACGGGCAAGGAAAGACAAATCTGCTCGAGGCGATCTACTACCTCGTGCTGTTTCGATCGCTCCGGGGTGCGCGCGACCGCGACCTAGTACGGTTTGGAGACCCGGGGTTTTTTGTGGCGGGATCCAACTCGGCGCACAGAATCACCGCAGGCTACGAGCCCGCCGGCCCCAAGAAGAAGATCACCGTTGACGGAGCCGAACAGCGCCGCCTCGTGGACGCGGTAGGGAAGCTCATCGCCGTGGTATTGTCACCGGCAGACCGAGGTATCATCGAGGGCGGCCCCGCGGGCCGGCGGCGCTACCTCGACGTCTTGCTGTCGCTCTCGGACCCGAGTTACCTCCCCGCCCTCGCCCAGCTTCGGAGCGCGCTCAAACAGCGCAATGCGGCCCTTCGACGGGGACGGGCGGATGAGGCGCGCGCGTTCGACCGGCTCGTCGCAACCGCAGGAGACCGGGTGGCCTCCGTCCGCTCCGGCTGGATCGCCGTGTGGGCAAAACGGTATGTGGAGCTCTGTGCCGCGCTGGGAGAGGGAAACGGCACAGGCATGAGCTACCGATTTCGGCACTGGACACCCGAGGGCGGCGCCGACGAGATTGAACGAGCGATGTCGGAAGTCATGGATCGAGACCTGCGATTCGGGGTGACGACTCGAGGACCGCATCGTGACGATCTTCTGCTCTCGCTCGACGGTCGCGAGCTGCGGCGTTACGGATCGGCCGGACAACAGCGGACTGGGGCGATCGCGCTTCGGCTGCTCGAAGCGGAAACGCTCAAGACCGCGCTTGGGACACAACCAGTTGCCCTGTTCGACGACGTGTTCGCCGAGTTGGATCAGGATCGTCAGGAGCGGCTGCTGACGTTGATGGGCGAGTCGCTGGGGGGGCAGGTCATCGTCACGGCGCCCAGGGCGGAGGAAATTCCAGCGCCGGTGTTCGAGCGACCTCGCTGGCGCATGATCGGAGGCCGTATTGAGCGATAAGCGAGCGACCCGGGTGGGAGAGGCGCTCTCCGCCTACCTTGCGCGGTCGGGCATGCAGCGCCGCTTGGCGCAGGCGAGCGTGGTCGACGAATGGGAAACGTTAGTCGGCCCCAACATCGCCCGCATCGCCAAGCCACAGTCAGTATCGGCCGATGGCACGCTCTTCGTTTCGGTCAAATCGGCCTCGTGGATGCAGGAACTCCAGCTCATGTCGCCCACGATTCTCCGTCAACTCCACCAACGAGGTAAGCGGATCAAACGCCTGGTGTGGAAGGCCGAATAGCGTCCCGTCGCGGTCGCGACCCCGGGCGACGGCCACCGTCAGATTGCCTCTCATAAGCCCCTGTCCCACAATTGGTTAGATCCACTCGACCGCATTGATTTTGCACCTGAAAACGGGTATTATTATCAGACCTCACGAGGGGTCCGATCGGCCCCTTTTTTACTATCCGAACCAGGACGACCATGTCACCATCAAGCCAGCCCCGTTACGAGTCCGACGCCATCCAAGTACTGAAGGGTCTCGAGGCCGTGAGAAAGCGACCCGGGATGTACATCGGCTCCACCTCGAGTCGGGGGCTCCACCACCTGGCGTACGAAGTGATCGACAACGCCATCGACGAGGCGATGGCCGGCTACTGCGATCGGATCGATCTCACGATCCACGAAGACAACTCGATCACGGTGATCGATAACGGACGGGGTATTCCCGTCGACATTCATAAGACCGAGAAGCTACCGGGCGTCGAAGTCGCCATGACGATGCTGCATGCAGGTGGAAAATTCGACAAGAATACGTATAAGGTCTCCGGCGGCTTGCACGGCGTCGGCGTGTCCGTGGTCAATGCGTTGGCGGAGCGGCTGGATGCGTGGGTCAAGCGTGACGGCCAGGAACACCACATTGCGTTCTCCCGCGGGCGGACGATCGAGCCGCTCTCGGTCACCGGCAAAGCGCGAACGTCCGGTACAAAGATCACGTTCAAGCCAGACCCTGAGATCTTCACGGAATTGGTCTACGACTTCGACGTATTGTCGAATCGGCTTCGGGAGCTCGCATTCCTCAACTCCGGCATCACGCTGACCATTACCGACGAACGAGACCCGCTCCGGGAAGACTCGTATCGGTACAAGAAAGGGCTTGCCGAGTTCGTCGAGTTCTTGCGCGGAAAACGGAAGGCCCTGCACGACAAGCCGATCCCCTTCGCCACGAGCAAAGACGACGTTGAAATCGACGTGGCGTTGCAGTACGACGATGGGTTCGCCAGCAACGTGTTTTCATTCGTCAACAACATCAACACACACGAGGGCGGGACGCATCTCACCGGCTTCAAGTCCGCTCTCACGCGGGCCATCAATGAAACCGCCAAGAACAAGGGCATGCTCAAGAAGGCGGACTTCACGCTCTCCGGGGACGACGTCCGCGAGGGACTGACCGCCGTGATCCATGTCAAGGTCAAAGAACCGCAGTTCGAGGGGCAGACCAAGACAAAGCTCGGCAATTCCGAAGTGGAGGGTGTGGTGAAGACGGTCGTGTACGATCGTATCTGCACCTATCTCATGGAGACCCCTTCGACGGCTCGTGCGGTAATTGAAAAGGCGTTGAGCGCCGCGCGTGCGCGAGAGGCGGCACGGAAGGCGCGCGAATTGGTTCGAAAGAAGAGCGCGCTCGAGGGCGGTATTCTCCCCGGCAAACTCGCCGACTGCTCGGTTTCCGATCCGACGATGTCCGAGCTGTACGTCGTTGAGGGCGACAGCGCAGGCGGGTCCGCCAAACAGGGCCGCGATCGATCCTATCAGGCCATTCTCCCGCTCCGCGGCAAGATCTTAAACGTGCAAAAGGCGCGCGTCGACAAGATCCTCTCGAACGAAGAAATCCGGACGCTCGTGACCGCGATCGGCACCGGCGTTGGCGAAGACGATTTCAATATCGACGAGGCGCGGTACCATAAGATCGTCATCATGACGGACGCCGACGTCGACGGGGCGCATATCCGAACCCTGCTGCTCACATTTCTCTACAAAGAAATGCGGCAGCTCATCGAAGCGGGCTACGTGTACATCGCGCAGCCGCCCCTGTATCGGGTGAGTAAGGGTAAAGAAGAATACTATGCGTACACCGACACCGAACGCGACGAGTATGTCTCCCGCTTACAGAACGGGTCCAAGAAGGGGAACGTCAGTATTCAACGGTACAAAGGCTTGGGTGAAATGAACCCCGAGCAGCTGTGGCGCACCACCATGGACCCGACGACCCGAACGTTCCTTCGGGTCGAGCTGGAAGACGCCTCGATGGCGTCCCGGCTGTTTGAGGATCTCATGGGAGACGAGGTCGAACCGCGGCGCGACTTCATCAAGAAGCACGCGCGGTTCGTCAAGAATCTCGATATCTGAGGTGTCACGACCGGGTCGGCTCCACCGCGGGCCTCCACGACCCGCCACCGAGCCTCCCCGTTACGCGCTCTCCCTGGTCAATCGGTAGATCAAAATGGCCGCGCGTTTTGCGGCCACCGGGATGGAGCGAAGATCGACGACCTCGTTCGTCGTATGCCCGTCGTATCCGAACAGCCCCAGACCAGCGAGTGCGGCGTCGACGTGCGGCGCGGCGAAGGAAATGTCCGCAGCCCCCCGCCGGCCCGGATCGATCATCTCGATCGCCGGGTACCCCAAGTCGCGGCTCACGCGATCCAAGGCATCGAACAACTCCTGATTCCCCGCCGTGGGGCTCATGGGCGGATAGGAGTCTCTGAACGAAAGTTCCGCCGACGTCCCGGGAAGACTGCGTGCCACGATCGTCTGCATGCGCTCTTTGGTGCGGTCTCGCTGTTCCAGGCTGATCGTCCGAAGATCGCCGGCCACGGTCACGATCTGCGGAATCACGTTGGTCTTGCCGAACGCCGTGCCACGCGCCATCGCCGTGTCGTACGTGACGTCGGTGCCCCCGAGGACGATCCCCGGACCGAACGTGAGATACTGCTCGCCCCGTAGCTCGTTGTACAACTCGTTGATGATCCGTGCCGCCTCGTAGATCGCTCCACTTCCGTACTCCTCGCCAAAGATGAGCGAGGAGTGACCCCGCTCCCCATGCACGCGCACGAACCAATCGGTATACCCACGACGCGCGATCGTGGCCGTGTGCATCCCTCCGACGCCTCCCTCGAAGCCCAGCGCCACGTCACTTCGCTTGGCCGCTTCGATCAGGTCGTACCGGCTGACGCTCAGGGGATCACCCGTCTCCTCTTCGTCTCCGGTGAACGCCACGATGATCCGGGTTCCGTCCAAGACGCCCGCCGCTTGGAGTGCCTGAAGCGCCAGCAGCATGACGACGTTGCCGCCCTTCATGTCCTCGGTGCCGGGACCCTTGGCGAGCGAATCGAGCAACTCGAACCGCTGGAACGGGCTGTCCTTTTCGAACACCGTATCCAAGTGGCCGATGAGGAGGACGCGTTTTCCACGATCTCCCACACGTTCGGCGAAGAGGTGGCCCGCGCGATTGACGCTGTCCGGCAGCGACACCCACCGTGTTTCGAATCCGAGGGCGTCGAGGGGCGCACGGAAAACCCGTCCCACCTCTCGAACTCCGTCATGGTTCATGGTCCCGCTGTTGATGTTGACGACCTGTTCAAGGAAGGCGACGGCTTCGCCGGCATGCGCATCCACATAATCCACGATCTGTTGCTCGACCGGCGTCAGCGCTTGACCGTGAAGAGGGACGGCGGCGATGGAACAGGCGCTTGCAAGCGACAGGATCGTCGCCAGATGCTTCCCGCGTACAGGTTGGGTGTTCACACTCACTCCTCTTGTTCGGGTCATCTCGAAAGCTGTGTTGATTGTGTCGTGCCCACGTCGCTCGGGCAAGAGGGCCGCGATCGGTGACAAGGCGCAAACCGGGGGATTGACGCCCCATCCGTCGGTGGGCAATAGTTGTTCGACCTTTCCCGGTGGACCGACAATGACCGACCGCCCATGGCTCAAATTCTACGACGACGGGGTGCCGCACTCGATCGACTATGAGGCGGTGACGATCCCCGAATCGCTCGACCGGGCGGCTCGACGCTGCGCGGACCGGCCGGCGCTCACGTTCATGAATACACAGTTGTCCTACCGTGAGTTCAAGGACCATGTCGATCGGTTTGCGACGGCGCTGCACACTATGGGGGTCACACAGGGCGGTCGGGTAGCCATTCAGCTCCCCAACCTGCCGCAAACCGCGATCGCCTATTACGCCACCCTACGGCTCGGCGCGCACGCCGTGATGACCAATCCGCTCTACACGCCACGGGAAGTCGTCCACCAGTGGAACGACGCCAACACCACGGTGGCAGTCGTGCTCGACGCGCTGTACGATCGAACGCTACAGCCCGTGCGCGATCAACTCCCGGTCGAACACTACGTGATCGCCTCGGTGGCAGAGTACCTGCGGTTCCCCCTCAACGTCCTGGCGCCGCTCAAGCTCAAACGCCAGTCGCCTCCGATGACGGCCAAGATCCGCCCCGCCCCACATATCCGGTTCTTCCGGGAGCTCATCGACCAGACCTCCCCCCAACCGCCTCCGGTCGACATTGGGATCGATGACGTTGCGATGCTGCAATACACCGGGGGAACGACCGGACTTTCAAAGGGTGCGATGCTGACCCACCGGAACATCATGTCGAATGCGCAACAGCTCCTCGCATGGACGAACGCCGGCGATGGCGAGGAAGTCTGGATGGCGTGTCTTCCGTTCTTTCATATCTATGGCCTCACCGTTGCGCTCATCGTCGGCGTTCACAGGGGCGCGCAGCTGATCTTGATCCCCAACCCGAGAGACACGGCGTCGATCGTCAAGAGCGTCGTCAAACACCGAGTAACCATGCTGCCAGCGGTACCGGCGATGTACAATGCGATCAATGAGTACCCCGGCGTCGAGCGTGTCGACCTGAGCAGCGTCAGAATCTGTAATTCGGGTTCGGCTCCCCTTCCGGTGGAGGTCCTAAAGCGCTTCGAGGAACTGACGGGCGCCAGAATCACCGAGGGGTTCGGCCTCACCGAAACATCCCCCGTGACGCACTCCAACCCGCTCTTGCATCGTAAGGTGGGGAGCATTGGCGTCCCGCTTCCCGACACCGACGCCAAAGTCGTGGACATGGAAACGGGGCTCACGGAAATGCCTCATGGTGAGGAGGGTGAATTGATTCTCCGTGGACCGCAGATCATGAAGGGATATCTCGACCGGCCGGAGGATACCGCCCAGATGATCCGCGACGGGTGGTTGTATTCGGGAGACCTCGCCGTGATGGATACGGACGGATACTTTTTCATCGTCGGTAGGAAAAAGGACATGATCCTCTGCTCGGGGTACAACGTCTATCCCGACGAGATCGATCGGGTGCTGATGGGCCACCCGGGTGTCTCGGAGGCGGCCACGATCGGCGTGCCTGACGCGAAGCGCGGAGAAACCGTCAAATCCTTTGTGGTCCGTGCCGATGGTCATTCGGTCACGAGTGACGAGCTGATCGCCTATTGCCAGCAAGAACTGGCCGCCTACAAGGTTCCACGACTCATCGAATTCCGTGACAGCCTGCCCAAGAGCACGGTCCTCAAGATCCTCCGCCGCACATTACGCGACGAGGAGCTGGCCAAACAGACGCAATGACTCCGGCACAACTCACCACACCCGCTGCCGTGACCCGCGCCGTGGTTCGGTGCCGCCGATGTTCCCGGTTGGTCGCACACCGTGAGCAGGTTGCAGCCATCAGGAAGCGCGCATTCCGCGAATGGTCGTATTGGGGGAAACCGGTCCCCGGATTCGGGGACGTCACGGGACGGCTCCTCATCGTCGGTTTGGCCCCCGCGGCGCACGGTGCAAACCGGACGGGCCGGATGTTCACGGGTGATTCGAGCGGCGACTGGCTCTACGATGCGCTCTATGAATTCGGGTTTGCGAGCCAAGCGGAGTCACGCGCGCGCGACGACGGCTTGGAGTTACACGATTGCTACATCACCGCCGCCGCACATTGCGCCCCACCCGATAACAAGCCAACCGCCGAAGAGTTCACCAACTGCCTGCCATACCTGGAAGCCGAAGTGCGTCTGCTCGATTGCGTCAGGGTTACCTTGGTCCTTGGACAACTTGCCCATCGTTGGTGGCTGGAAGCGGCGGGATGGTGGTCGTTGCCACCGACGAACCGTCCGGTCTTTTCGCACGGCGCCACGACGGTGTTGCCTGACGGGAGGACGCTGCTCGCCTCGTATCACCCGAGCAGGCAGAATACGAACACCGGGAGACTGACGCGAACAATGTGGTACGACATCTTTCGCACCGCGCGTGCGGTGGTCGACGCATCGTGACCGCGGCGCGCGCGATCCGGCCGACCCAGTTGCGCCGTTGGCATCTGGTTTTGGCAGCGCTCATCGTCGTTTGCCCGCAGCCGGGTGGCGCGCAGGTCACGGTCCACCCCCGCCAGGTCACCCCTGCGGCGTGGGAGCGGTATACGCTGAGCGTCGTCAACGGAACGAACGAGGCGATCGTCGCTGTTCGCGTCGACGTGCCGGACGCCATTACGGTCTTGGGCGTTTCCCCCACCAACGACTGGACGTACGAGGTGCGAACCGCTACCGATACGACTCCCCAGTTCATCGAATGGTCGGGGGGTGCGGTGCAGTATCCCGCATTAGGAGAGTTCGCGTTCCTCGGTCGTGTGGCGGGCGACGCGCGGGAAAAGACGCTCGTATTCCCCGTCCGGGTCACGAACGCCCAAGACGCGGTTTCCGACTACAACGGGCGACCCGGTTCTGCGGGCCCCGCGCCAACGGTCGCGATCGTCGGTCGCGCAATAGTTTCCGTACGAGGCGCCGTCGCGCTCAGCGGAGCCGCGATCGGACTCGCGGCCCTCGCACTGGCAATGTCCGTCCTCAGAGGACAGAAGACCTCTGGGCAATCCAACCCACGGAGGTGACGATGCTCGAATGGCTGGTTCCAATCTCACTTTTCTGGACGCTCATCGCGACGTACGTGGGCGGGTGGCCGGTCTCGGTCGAGGGTGGCTCGGGCTTGCAGCAGGTGATCGGGCTGATCGCGACGTTCGCCCTCTTCCTCGTCGTGTGGGGCGTGCTGCACGCGGCACTCTCGGGCTCCGGTATGGTGCTCCGGGTCGTGATTCCAACGACGATCTGCTGCCTGGCACTGCCCGTATTCACTTGGGCGGGATTTCGGATCGTGGGCGTGCGCATCACGCTCCATCGGGGCACCGAGCACTAAGAGAGGAATGTCGATGGGCGGCTAGGCGGAGCGGCCTCACTCCGTGTGAGCGTGGCCGCTTCCTGCGCTCACCGAAGGGTACTGTCCGCCGGCGCCAATTGGTTGACCTTCCATTGCAGCACCCGGAACACCGTGCCATCCGACTCCCGCCGGAGCCAGTAGGCTGCCGCACTGGAATCGAATGCCATCGCCGCCAACGTGTCGCCGTTGAGGTCCAGGATCGTGACGCGCAGGTCAGGCCGGTCGAAATCGGCTGAATCGAGTTGGGCTTCCGTCGGAAACCCGGTTGCCGTGAGCGGCGCGAATTGGCCGAGCAACCGCGCCACGGCGGCCGAGTCGGCTTCACTCGTTCCGATCCGCCACGCCCCGTCGGAACGCGCCAGCGTGTATCCACCCCGACCTCGGCTGACCTCGATGTTCCCGACGCTGTCCGCCTCCACGTTGACCACCTGTTTGTCGCGCCACTCCCCGACGTCCTGCGCCACCAGCCGGCTCAGAGTTCCGGCGTACTGGTAAACCCGATTCTCTCCGGCGCGGCGGACATACGCGCTGCTGAAGACGTTACCGGCGTTTCCAAAGAAGAACGTTCCAAGAGTTCGTTCGCCCTGCACGAACCGCAGCTCCTTCGCCGTTGCCGAATCGACGCCCATGCGGGCATGTAGCGCTTCGTTCGTTGCAACGAGTTGCGCGGGGACAGACGCGTTGAGCGCGTTGAACAGCTGACTGACTTGGTCGGGTGACGCTGCATACCCATTCACGCGCCAGTCGGCGCCCGTTCTCGCAAGCACCACCAGTTCTTCGGCGGGTCGCGCGATGAAGATCGAATCCACCTCGAGAGCGTCGAGCGCCGGGAACACGACCTCATCCTCGATTGCATCGCCACCTCGCGTCAGGAGCTGGGACGCACCCCAGAGAAACATCACGACGACGAGCCCGAGGGCGACGCGCTTCAGTTGCTGCGGACTCATGCGACACCTGCCGTCAACGGGACATAGCTCCGGCGCGTGCGGGTCCGGCGTCGGAACACTCGCACGATACCAGCGACGATGACGAGGAGCGGCACGCCGATGAGATTCGCATATTTCACGAGGTCGCGCGTCGTGGCACTCGAAAAACTCAGTGCCGGCGGCGTGCGGTTCTTGGAGCGAATCGTCACCAGCGCCTCGTCTTGTGCCAACCAGTCCACGGCGTTCAGCGCAAACACGATGTTCTGTTGCGCGTTGGCGACGTATTGATCGCTCACGAAGTCACCGTTGCCGATCACCACGACTCGGCCGCGCGGACCCGCCTCCTCCGACGCGCCGTCTTCCGCCGCCAACGGGTTGACCAGCACGCCGAGCAGCTGGGCAGAGAGACCGTCCTGCGAGTAATCCTGCCGTTGCGGAGAGATGAACGCCTGGCCCGATTCGATGCCACCGGCCTCGGTGGTCGTAAACAGCGGCGTCACGGCCCCGGTCGTCGCGCTCGACGTGTCGATCGAACTCCCCCACGGGAAAAAGACCGACTCGATTTCCTGATTGATGGACGCGAGCCGTGTGCTTGGAGCGCGAATCCAGAACGGATACGACATCAGAATCCGGCCAAACGAGGCCGGGACGGCAACTCGTTCGTTGGATATCAGGTCGTAGGCCATATCGGCGCGGATCGAAACGCCGAACGGCTCCAACACCTGGTTCCACCCGATCGGACTGGGAGACGCGAACGGTTGCTGCGGAGAGAGCTGCATGCCGCTCGCCATGACGAGCGCGCTCCCGCCGGCTTCGAAATACCGCTTGAGCTTCTCGACCACCGAATCGGCAAGCACCGGCGGCGCACCGGCCAACACCAATGCGGCAACAGCCGATGGGTCGAGCGTATCGCGCTCGAGGGAGATGGTCCGAACGTCGTAGGCACTTTCCAGCTGTTGCCGGAGCGTGTTCACCGTCCGCTGCCCCTGGGGTCCGACCTGCGCGACAATGCCGATCGCCGGCTGGTCGTCGCTGGTGAGCGAGCGCACGTACGACACGATGCGATACTCGAGGTCGTCGGTGCGCTGGATCAACGGGATCGCCTCCGTCTCGTCCGCGTACTGCACCGCTAGGCCAAAGAAGCCC
>JBFIZG010000045.1:0-15210 GCA_041604955.1 Gemmatimonadales bacterium
ATAAAGAGAATGAGCCCCACCTCGACCACCAAGAACGCGATGCCCGTGATGATGAGGATCAGGTAATAGAGAAAATCGATCTCGCCGGCGAAGGTCGAGACCCCGGGGGGAAGAATCCAACTCATCGCGTCGCTTTCTCCTCAGGACGTGGCGCTGAACGTAAACGGAGCGTGCACCATCCCCGTTGCAGGAACCTCGACCGTCATGGTCTGGGTGCCGAACACTTCGTGCCACGCCTCGACCTCGTAGGTCCCGGCCGGCAGCCCCTGAATCGCGACCGTACCGTCCGGACCGGTGGTGCCGAAGAAGGGGTGACCCATGACGCCGATGTACGCGTTCATCCACCCGTGGACGTTGCACTCTAGCGGCACCATCACTTCCGGGGTGTTGAACGTGCGCGTGGTGGTCATCCCGGCGCGCGGTTGGCTGATGTTGAAGGGACGATTCTCCGTCGGCACGGCCTTGATGTTGTGGGCCGTCGGATCACTATTCCGAAGCTCGATCGGCTGTCCCGCCATCGCGCCCAACACTCGCGGCTTGTACAGGCAGCCGTCCTGATCCACGACCACCGGCGTGGACGGCGCCGAGTACGTCGCGCCGGCCGGCAATCCGCCTTTCACGTAGACGAAGACATTCGCCAGATTGCCGGCGCTCACCACGACCTTCGGATCCATCGGCGTCCCCTCGAACTTGGCCACGCAGTCCGGCTCATCAGCCATATCGATGACCGGGTTGGCGGGTGGGGTCCCCTCGAATTTCACCATCGCGTGGAGCGTCGCCTCGCCACGCGGCCCAGTGGCCTGCGTCTCACCGCCGCCCTCGCCGCCACCGCGCGCGGCGCCCTCGCCACCGCCACCACACCCAACAAGAACCAGGACCGTAGCCCATGCTAACCGTTTCATCCTCTGTCGCCTCCAGTAACGAATTGAAGCGGCCTCACGTGCCGCGTTTTTGTGCCCGCCACACCACCACACCACCCGCCAACGCCGTCAGCAACACCGCAATCACCGGCGCCACGAACGCTGTCGCAGGGGTCGGAACATCGAGATAGATGGCATACCAAGCGCTGACAGATCCTCGGACCGTACCCTCTCCGTTCGAGCCATCTGCCGCGAAGAATCCAATGGGAATAGCACGTCCGGACGTCAACGTCAATGCCGACGCCGTATCGGCCGGTACGAGCGGGCGGTTGAATTGTAGCTCCCACGAACCGTCCGCGAAACGCGCCGTGTGGGTCACGTGGGAGGGGCTGCCCGCCTGGGCAAACTGGCCGATCCCGGTCCCCAAGCCCACTTCCAGCCGGTCCGGCTCGCTGGACCAGTGCCACAGTTCCACCGGGCGCCTCGTGTCGCCACGCAAAAAGTAGGGCCGGTCCATCCCGTCCGAAAGCTGGCGCGGGAGCTGCACGAACAGTTGATCGGGGCCCTGCTCCGCTGGCAAAGGCCCGTCGGGATGGACCAGGAACTCCCGGACTCGGTCGAGCCACTCCTGCCAACTGGGATCGGGACTCCGGGACGGATCGCTCCAGCTCAATTTGAGCGCGAGGTCCGTCCCGTTGTGCGCTGCCTGGGCCCAGAGCCCGTCCACCGTCGGTGTAAACCAGCGCGGCTCGACGATGATCTGACCGACCAGCGGAATGTAGAAACGCTCGACCCCGGCCCACGCGCTGTCCTCGGGTCCGGACGGGAGGTCGCCCTCCATGAGAACCGCTCGCACGACCTCGCGAACGCGCTCGAGCGGGGATCGCTCCGGCGACAGCGATCGCACGTACTGCGCGACACGCCAAAGCTGTTCCCTTGTGATGATCTCCGCGTCGATGACGTCCGCGAACGATGGCATCGGCGTACCATCGAGCCCCGTGAGGAGTCGGCGGAAGATCTCGTCGACCGTCGAGCCTCCCGTGAAGTACCAAGACTCGGTGAGATCGGCCGCACGAATCGGCGCGTCCCAATCGTCGGTCAGTGTGGGCGCCGACTCGCCGTCACCTCGTCCCCGGTCGCCGTGACACTTGAAGCACTCCAACGTCTCGTACGCCGCTCGACCCTCGGCAACGGCGGCCTCTTGGCCGCCGCCGGGCGCGCGTCCAAAGTCGAGTGCTTGGGGTGACGCCCCCTCGAAGAAGCGGGAGAACGTCTTGAGGTATGCCACGACGTCATCGCGCTCGCGCTCCGAGAGCTTTTCGCGCCAGCCAGGCATGGCGGTTCCGGGCATCCCATCGTCGACCATCCGACGGAGGTCGGCGTCGGTGGGGAGCTCGCCGTTGGCGGTAGACCGTATCTGATAGACGGCGCCGGTAAAGTCGCGCGGCGGCGGAAGCATCCATCGGGCCGCCTCGCCGTCGCCGGCGCCGGTCTCACCGTGACATCCGGCGCACCACTTGTCGTAGACCTCCTTCCCGGCCGATGCGTCCTGCGCGGCGAGCAGCGTGGGGACGCACAGGAACAGCATCGCCGGCAGACCGGCGATCACACGTCGTCGCTCACTCATGCTCGCCTCCCTCTCCGCCGGCTTCCTCCCACGTTCGGGGCGGCAACCCCGACTGTTCGTACAAGAAGATGATCACCGACCAAATCTCATCTTCGGTGAGGTAGTCTTCCCAAACAGGCATGGCTGAGTTCCAAGGCGTCCCTTCCCGCGGCAGTCCCGGACCACCTTTGGCGATGCGCCAAAACACGAAACTCTCCGTCAATTGATCGATGGTACCGGCATCCGCGAGCGAGAGCGGCGTCGGACTGAACCCATGGCCGAAGTGGCCGCGTCCGTCCAGCAAGTCTCCGTGGCACGGAAGACAGTTTTGATAGTAGATCCGTTTGCCGTTGTCGTAGTGTTCTTCGAGCGAGCCTTGATGCCGCAGGGGGTTCTCGAGCCCGGTGAGCTGGATCGTCCTCCCCCGAAACGTGATCTGCCCGGGCGGAGCGGGGTGGATCGATCGCAATTGGATGGGCGCCGAAACACTGGGCCGGACTTGCTGAAAGGTCATCGCACCCATGCCGAGCGGAACGAGCACCAGGAACGTGTTCCGGATCCAGCGCTTGTCCCGATCGACGAGTGTCGCTGTGATGGGCTCCTTGAATTGCCTCCACTTTTCGTCGTTGTAGCTCACGAACAAGAGGATGCCGACGACGGCGGTGAACATGAACTGTAGTACGACGCTGGCTGGAACCGGTGCGCTGGCGACACCGAACAATGGAGGCAAGTACTCGATCCCCCATTTGAACACGACATAGGACACGACGAGCAACACCACTGCCTGCCAGAACGGGTGACGAAGGTACTCCCGAATCCTCTGCATCATTTTCGCTCCGACAAAAACTGAACCATGGCTTCCAGCTGCGCGGCCGAGAGCATCTGACCGAATGTTTTCGGCATCATGCCGGCAAATTGTTCGTATCCCTCCGACAACACGGCGTCCGGATCCAAGATGGACGAGCGAATCTGGTCCGGCGTGAGTCGGCTGCCGATGCCGTCAAACGATGGCCCGATGGGTGGACCGGCACCGTCGATGACGTGACACCCCAGGCAGGCCTGCTCCTGGAGCAATGCCATCGGATCCATCGTCGCCGAACGGGGCGCACCGCCTGCCGGGCCCGCAGCCGGTTCGGAGACGGACTCTTGTGGAATGTCGGCGGCGGTGACGGTGATCTCGCCACCCAGCGACTGGAGGTACGCGACGGTCGCCCACACCTGATCGACCGAGAGTTGACGCCGCATGTCCTGCATGATGTTGTCGAAGCCGGCGACCACAAAGGCGCCGGGTTCGGTAAGGGATTCATACAGATAGGTCTTACAGTCGGCGGTGGTGCGCGACGCGCATCGCGCCCCGATTATCCCTTCACCCGCGTGATCGGTGAGCAGGTTGGGCGCCCGCTGCCCGAGACCGTGACACGCCGTACATCCTCCGGCTCCGTTGTAGATGCGCTCACCCGCGGCGGCCAGCGCTTCGGGGGTGACGTCGGCGCCGAGATCGAGCGCTTCAGGGACCTCCGACTCGAGCTGCGGGATGATCCGTGCCACCATCGTGTAAAATCCCACCACGATCAGTGCGACCGCCAGCACCTTCAGATTCGTCATCAACATCGTCGGCTCAACCCTCTATCGGTTGCGGTTTGCCCATCGCCCGCTCCGCCAGGCCGCCCAGCCAAAAGATGAACGCCACCATGCCCAGAAAAATCAACACGCACGCGCTGATGACGTTCGCGGCCTCTCCCAGCGCCGGTGTCGACGCGAACGAACTCGTGTCCCGCATTACTTCCCAAACATGCCAGTGTTGGCGGATCCCGCTGCGGGCGAAACCCATGAGGCCCATCAACCAAGTGAACGTGACCGCGAGAACAAACAGCGCGTACTGCGACCGGTCGGGCATCTGTCCCCACCTGATTTCCCCGCGGGACCCGGCGCCCCGTAACATGGCAATGTCGATGACCGTCACGCCGACGATGCACAGCAGCACGGCGGCGACTTGGTAGACGCTGAAACCAATCCGTACGATGGCTTCGACAAAATATCCGTAGATGCCGTAGAAGAGGACGACTCCCCCGGACAACGCGAACATGGCCGTCTGAATCAGCGTCCCTGCTTTGGCCCACGGCACCACAGGATTCTTGTTGGCCCGCCGGTACAACAAGAAAGACAAGAACGTGGTCAGGATCATGAAGTTGACGGCGGTGTTCTTCGCGCTCATGACACCCAAGACCGTGAGGAACGGATGCTTCGAGCCACCCATCGCCGCAAACTCTTCGCGGGTGGCAATCACGGTGTTGGGAGTGGCCCACACGATCCAACATATCACCAGCACCAACAGCATCCACTTCGTATACGGAATAAACCGCTCCGCGCCGGGGATACGACCCATGCCCAGCCACAGGTAGTAGTTAGCGGCGAGGAAGAGCACCCCTATGAGGACGGCCTGGACGATCCACAGCCAGCTCATGAATCCACCCATCATCGTTATGCCCATCTGCTGGTTGTACTCGTAGATCTCGCGCCCGAGCCAATAACCGGCAAACGGCAACACGATGAAGGTACAGATCGCGATGAAATTCCCGACGTACCCCATCCAGTCGTAGTGCGCGCGTTCCTCTGACGTCTTGGCCGAGAGAAACCGGTACCCGGCGTAGGCCGCGACGATCGTTCCACCAAACACGGCGTTGGCGATGAGTCGGTGGATGTTGATGGGCATCCACGTCGCGTTGGCGATCGCATTCCACAGCCCCACGCTGGCCGACAGTGTCTCGGCGGTCATGCCTTCGGGCGGCGACATCATGTACGTCAGCCACCCGTTGGCGATGAACATCACGATGGTTCCCCACACGTTCAGCAGGAGCCCCAAACCGAGATGGCCCCATTTCGCGCGCCCGACCTTCCAGCGATCCCATCCGTAATAGTAGAGGTAGAGCGTAAACGACTCGATGAAGAACAACCCGGCGTAGATCCACATGGACAGGCCGAAGATCTGCGACATGTGGTTCCAGAACCGGGGGTATAGCGTCGTGATCAGAAACAGCAGCAAGCCGCCCCAGAGCGCCGTGGCGCTGTAGGCGAACACCAGCAACCGGGTAAACTCTTTCGACAGTTTGTCGTACTTCGAATCTTTTCCGAGAATCCCGATCAGCTCGGTGATGACCGCGAACATCGGCACACCGAGCACGAACGCGGCGAACATGAGATGAACCTCCGCCGCAATCCACACCGCCGCGCGTGCGCCGATGCCGGGGAAGTTCCCATACGCGCCCGTCGTATCGGCGGCCGCCTGTACGAGATAAACCAGTTCAGTCGTCATTGCGCAGGAAGAAAGGTTTGCGTTTGGAAAAATCGACGGGAATATGCCGGCGTACTTCACTCATGAGTTCCAGCGTCACCTGCGACGCCCCCTGTTTCCGCGCGTAGCTCTCCACTCGCTGCACCACAACGCCCCGCACGAACGAGGGAATACGCGCGAGCCGCGCCTCGGCGTCGGGCGCCCACGACAACTCTTTCGACACCGCCATTCCATACGTGGCCGAGCGGCGCGGCACGATCGGCTCGGCAGTTCCGGATGGTTCGTACACGCACGACGCGTCCGACGCGAGGTAATCCCCCTCGAGCGCAAACGCCCTCGCGCGACATCCACCGCACAGTCCGCGATACTCGCACGTCCCACACTTCCCGCCAAAACGCGCGGCGCGGATATCCTTGAACAATTGCGCGGTGTTCCAGATTTCCGAGAACGAGTGCGTCCTGAGGTCGCCGGCGACCACTGGCAGGTACGGGCAGGCCGTGAGCTTGCCGTCGGGCGTCACGCGGCAGTACTGCGAGCCGCACGGACATCGGGTGGCATAGTTGAGAATCGGCGATTGGGGTACGCGCTGGTGCACGAGACGCATGAAGTGGGGCGCGCACTTCGCCCGCACCATCATCCGACCCAGGTACCGCTCGTGATGCACGACAAGCTCGGACAGCAGCTCCTCGTACTCGTCGGGAGACAGGTCGCTCATCTTTGTGCCACGCCCGACGGTCACGAGGAAATACGCGTTGAAGGAAACCGCACCCTGCTCCGCCGCCCAATCCACGAGCTGGGTCAACTCGTCGCGATTCCCGCGGGTCAAGGTCGTCTGCACGATGAAATCCAATCGGTGGTCTTGGAGGCGCGCCACCGCCGCGAGGGTCGCTTGGAGCGATCCGTGACCCCGCCGAAACCGGTCGTGATACTTGGACTGCAACGACTCAATGCTGACGGCGACGCCCGTGACGCCCGCACGCTTCAGCTCCACGATCTTGTCGTCGGTCAACAGCGTGCCGTTGGTGCCCACAACCACCGTGGCGCCGCGGCGCGCTGCGTGCGCTGCGATCGTCGTCAGGTCCTCTCGGAGGAGCGGCTCTCCACCGGAAAGAATGAACATGGGGGACGGATTGACTGCGAGAATTTCGTCGGCGATGCGGAGGCAAGCGTCGGTGGACAACTCGCCGTCGGCCGCCGCGTCGGGGCCCGCGGCGATATAGCAGTGTGCGCATTCGAGATTGCAACGGCGGGTCAGGTTCCACGCGACGACGTGCGGCACATACTCGCCGAATGCGCCCGTCTCTGCCGACGCTTCACCCAGGAGCGCGAGGGAGGATGTCACGCGGTTCCTCTAATGTCCTTCCTTCCCCGCACTACTGCTCTCCATGAACTTCTCCAACGCCGCCTTGGCCTCCTCCGGAGACGTTGTTTTGAAATCGACCGGACAGGCCGACGCCTTCTCTTCGATGTCGCGGATGGGACAGCGCGTGACTCCTTGCGCTTTGGCCTCCTCGATGAACTTCCGCATCTCCGGCGACAGCGCATCGCCGCCCTCGGCCTCGGCGCGGATCTGTTTCGCGCGAAGCTCGCGGAACATGCCCATCATCGTTTCGGCATCGAACTCGTCCGCCTCGATCATCGCCTGCTTGTTCTCGTCCATCACGTACGTGGTGATCCGCCATATGTCGTGGGTCGCAGCAAACCGCTCCACGGTATTCCGGGCGAGTGGCCGCGCAATGAGCGGAACGACCTTCAGCCGCTCGAACGCCTCGACGGTCCACACCGGCGGGTCGGCAGCGGTGCGTTCGCGCGTGGTTGCGTGGTCGGTGACCGGACACGTCGTCTCGACTAGACGGCCGGGGAGGTCGGGCGAGTCATCGTGGCCTATCACCAGCGTCTTCGCCATCATCTCCTCAGCCTTCACCTCCGCCCGGGCCAATTCCTCCGCGTCACCGATCCCCATGATCAATTGCATGTGCGTCGGCAACAGTTTTTTGATCGCATCATCGAGGAGCTGGCCCGTCACGATATCGCCGCCGCGCTCGATGACGAACTCTTCCACAGCCTGCCGCGCGATGCCCTGAGCGAATGGGGGTACGCGAAGGATCCGGACCTCCGCGTCCGGGGCCCACGGGAGATGGTGCTCGCCGTCTTCCTCGATCCAGGGAATCTCCTCGGGCCGGATCCCGACGGTACCCGTGATCAACACGTTGCAGTTCGCGAGGCGCGCCAGGTTCTCGGCTTGTGACCCCATCTTGGGTCCGTCGATGCGATGGCTCCCATGACGGCCGAGCAACAACAGCGACGGCTTGATCTCGTCGGCCCACTGGAGAATGACCTGAAACGGTTTCCCAATGAGAATCTGTGTTTCGACGGGAACGTCGGGAAACTCTTCGGCCATCACCTCCGCGCGCTTGATGTTGGCCTGGCACAGCTTCAAGAGTCCCTTGTCGATGATGTTGTTGTGCAGTTCCTCTTGCTCCTCGAACTTGAAGACCTTGGCCGCTTTCACCGACAAGACGTCCTTGATGTTGTTGAACACATCGTGGTGGTACTCGACGTCGAAGCAACTGCACATGTAGAGGGTCGCGCCGAAATCACGCGCCAATTCGAGCGCCACTCGTACCGTTCGGTAGCTGTACGCCGACCCGTCGACACACACCATGAAGCGCCCGCCTGCCAGCGGCGAATCGTCCCGCACGATCAGCATGTCCTTCTCCACCCCCTGCACCGTCCTCGCAACCACCCCGCCGAGCTGAGAGCGTTCCTGGATGCCGATGCCGTGCGCCCCGATGACGATCAGGTCGTACTGACGACCCGATGTGCCAGCCAGCTTTTCATCTTGGTCTTCGTCTTCGGCGACGATCTTCCCGTCCTCGCCGAGGCGTACGTCGCTTCGCATGGTCTCGCTGCCATCGTAGTTTGCGGCAATGTTCGGGTCGAACCCGATCAAGCTCGGCAGACGACCCTTCCCACGATTCACCTCGTTGACGATTTCCTCGTAGTTGATGCCCTCGAGCAACTGCCGCCTGAGCGGCACCCCACCCTTTGCACACCGCTTTTCGAATTGGTCCAAAAACGAATCCGAGATGAGCTGGAGGCCCTTTTCGATGAGCTTGTCGTGAACCTTGCGCTGGCGTTTGATCTCTTCGGGTGTCTGAAACCGGGCAGGAAGACCGGTCTCCAGCTGACGGAACCGAACGTCATGCAGACGGGCCGCATAGACGTGGTTACCGGTGATGCTGCCGCCGGACTTCTGACAGAGCTCAATGGCGCGCTCGGCGGCCCAATTGGAATGATGGGAATTGTCAACAGGTACAAAAAGCTCGCGGTACATGCCTCGGCCCCCGACCCGGTTAACGTGTGAAAGATGTAACGTGGTGTATCTGGTGGTGCATTATATGCAAAACGGGCCGGAAGGCCTAGCTCTTGCTTCACCTTCTCGTCCCGTGCCTCGCGAGTATAAGGCCGCCCGCAAAACTGTCAAGGGACCAGTTGGTCCCCGTTTTCATCCCACACGACAAGGGCGTCCACCGGACACAAATCGCACGCTTGTACCAGCCGCTCACGCTCCGTGGCCTGTGGATCCGACCCAAACACCGCGATGTCCTCCTCGTCGAGTCGGAACGCCTCGGGCGCGTGCTCGATGCAGTCGCCGAATCCGACACATAGGGTGCGGTCGATCCTCACTTTGAGCGACCCAATACGTCGTTCCTCGTACTCCGACACTACATGCCTTCCAATCCCAGGTCTGTCCTTGCCGTGTCCATGACTGCAGGCGTGATCTCCCGGATGCCTCGCTCGCGCGCGTACTCCCCGTAGATGCGCTTCACCATGCCTCTCACGAAACTCGGCACGCGCGTCAGCCGCTCTTCGGCGGCGGGGCTCCACGTCGGCAAGCGGACGCCCTCACTCACTGCTGGCTCGCGATCCAGCACCGCGTCGGCGCGACCCACAGCGTTCGTACGAATCAGTTCCAGCGGTTGCTCGTCCAACGTGCGGCCCCCAATCTTGACACCCAGCGCGCCCACTAATTGCGATTCCATCGGGTTGGCCAACATCGCCACCTTGCGCCCGCACTTCGGGCAGGTGAACGCCGCGGCAAACGTTCCGTCGCCAGGTACCGCGCGCTCCGCAAACTCCATCTGTGCGTCACAGTCCACACACAAAAACTTCATTGCATCGCTCCCAGAAACCGCTCGAGAATGACGTCCGGCACCCGTGGCTGCGCGACCTCGCGCACAAACGGGACGCGACCCAACAAGGGAACGTCGAACGCATCGGCCAGGCGCTGTCCGGCATCCCCGGGGAAGAGCGGCCCGACGACCTTACACGAATCGCACGCATACCCGCTCATGTTCTCCACGACGCCAATGAGCCGTATCCCGCTTTCCCGGGCCGCCTGCATCGCCCGTTCCACAGACCGTCGGGACTCCTCGGTGGGAATCGTCACCGCAATCGCTCCGGCGAGTCCGGGCACGAGTTCCACCAAGTCCCGCACCTGCGCCGCGCCTGGCGGGAGATCGACCAGCAGGAGATCGAGCGCTCCCCACGACACGTCGCTCAAGAACTCGCGCAGCGCGCCCGTCTCCAGGACGCCGCGCCACACAAATCGTTCCCCGTCCGGTTCATTCCAGCGAAGCGGCTGCCCTTCGTCGAGCAGGAGGTCCATCGAGAAGACCCTGACGCCCTCGGTACCGATCGCCGGCTCCACCGCATCTCCGGACACCGTCACCGGCCCGCTGGTACCCAGTAGACTCGCAGCGGTCGGACCGTTGAGGTCGGCGTCCAGTACGCCAACCGTTCGATCCCCGAACGTCCGGGCGCCGTGCGCCAGCGCCACCGTCACGTAACTCTTCCCGACACCACCCTTCCCGCTCATGACCGCGACGACGCGGCGGACCTCCTCAAGCCGTTTGGTGACGCGTTCGCGCTGAAGCGCGACCTGCTCCGCCAAACCCGAACGGTCGCGACCCACAACGTCACGGTAGGTTCGAAACGTCATAAGTCCCAGCCTGCGCGAGCGAGCATCCACAGGTTTACCAGCACAACCGCGAGCGCGGTCAGATAGAACGAAGGAGGCAACCGCGCGTCGGCAGCGGCAAAGAACGACCCCCGAATCAACGCCGGAATACGCAATCCGTGAATCGCCCAGACGATTCGCGCGAACCAGGCGTTCTGCCACCGCCACAACCCGACGAACACGATGGCAGCGACGATGGCACCAAAGACCATCCACAGCCACGGCGGACCAAACCTGGACGGGAGCATGCCGTTTTGCGCCATGACGAACGCGGCACCTTCGTACAGGATGGCGACGTGGAGGTAGACAAACGCCGCTTGGCGAAACTTGGTCTCGCGACTGGTCACGGGCTTCACACCTCACCCGAACGCATCTGCCGCGCGTCCATTGACTCCGGAACCCGCCCCGATATCATTCGCCTCGCACGATTCGGACGTTTCTCATCATGGCCCATTGAACGTAGGCTGCCAGTGACCGGAACCAGCTCGACGCCACGAGAAGACCGCTCGGCAAATCGCGCCGCCCCGGTTCCGCTCATCGCCGGCGCCGTGCTGTTTCTCGTCGTCATCGTGTATCTCGTCACGGCCTCGTTTCTCCGCAAGGCGATGCCCATGTTCGAGCCGACCGTTGGTACGTCGATCCAGCACGGAGATTCACTGGTCACCGATACGATCACCGTCGACGCATCCGACGTCGACGAGTGGCGGTTCTTCGATTTCGCGCTCGGGACCAAGCTCGAGGTTCCCGATACCAGCGGCTGGGACCTCGCGTTCCGCCGATTCCACGTCATGCCAGCCGCACCGGTTGCCAATCTGGGGCCACGCGACTTCGCGGACGTCGGCGCCGCTCCCACTTCCGGTTACGTCGAAACCGAGTTCGCACACGACACCGTGAACGCAGCCGTCGACCGGTGGTATCGCTACAACATCATCACACACCAACTCGAGCCGACTGACAATATCTACGCTATGAAGACGAGCGACGGCGGGACCGCCAAATTCGAGTTCCTGAGCTACTACTGCGTTGGAGTGAAACCGGGCTGCATCACGCTTCGATACGTCTATCAAAGACAGCCGGGGCAATCGCTGAACTAGCCTCGCGCCCGCCAGCGCATCGTCATCGTGTCCGGAGTTCACGGACATAGGGGTGGAGTTGCCGTTTGAACCCCTTGATCAACGCGGTCTTGGCCTCGCTGTCACTCATGCCGGAGATACTGGCCAATTGGCTGGCGTTCTGCCGGCTCACGCGTTCCACTTGCGCAAACAGCTCCTTGATCGCCCGTTCTAGCGGCTGCGACGCGCACCAGGTCGTCCACTCGGCAACAGCCTCCTCCACGATCCGCTCGACGGCCGGAACCGCGGCCCTCCGTTCCTGCAACCCGCTGTGACGCCGCGCGACGACGGAATCGACGTTCAGAATCTCAACGCCGGGAATCACCTCGACGTTACGCGGTAGCCCCGCGTCCACCACCAGCACCCCCTGCCCGTTTCGGCTCGCCACCAAACGCTGGAGCGTTTCACCGAGAAGAATCGGCTTCTCACTCCGAACGGCGGTGACGATCACGTCCGCTCTGCGCATCAGCGCCTCGCTGTTGGCGAGCGGCGCCGTTTGGGCCCCACATTCCCGGGCGAGACTCGCGGCCCGCGCCTCGGTGCGGTTGACGATCGTCATTCGTCCAATGCCGCGTTTAGCGAGGTGCCGGCATATCTGGCCCGCCACCTTGCCAGCGCCCAAGACAACGACATGGAGCGCATCGGGTGCCACGTCGTGCCGACGCTGGAGCATCATCTCTACCAGTGCCGCCCCGACGCTTGCAGCGCCACGACCGATCGCCGTCGTGTTCCTCGCCCGTTTTCCGGCGCCGATCGCTCGCACGAACGCCTCGTGGAGTGCGCCTCCCAACGACCCGACACGGCTCGCGTCGGTGAATGCCGACTTCACCTGTCCGAGCACCTGGGTATCACCGAGCACTGCCGAATCGAGCCCGCAGGCAACACGGCAGAGATGCCGGACGGCCAAGTCATCGCCCGTCTGGTACCGGGTGTCCGATTTGAGCAACGCCAGGGTTCCGAGCGGCGACCTCCTCAGCCGAACCTCGATCGGGAGTTCGTTCGTGGGCGCCGCTACATAGAGTTCCGTGCGATTGCAGGTGGAGAGCACGACGGCCTCGAGCCGCGGGTCATGCGCCGCCGTCAAACGCAATAGTTCGGAAGCGCGGTCGCGGTCACAGCTCAGCGACTCGCGCACTGCAATGGACGCGGTTCTGAAGTTGACACCGAATAGATGTAAGGGCTTCAACGATCCCATCGATTCGAGCGGAGGATGACGGTCTTAATCTCGTGCTTCGCCAAGCGGGTGCGCTGCGAGTTCCTCCCGGATCCGTGGATGGACATTCCACAAATAATAGCCCATCCCCACCGCGGCAATGGCATTGCCGATCGCGACGTTGACCCATGCCAGCGCGCCCAAAAGCGGCGCTGCCATGGTCGCAACGATCACGTAAAAGCCGAACTCGAACACTGCGAAGAACACGATGACGATGAACAGCGTGGAGGGAAACTTCTCGACTTGGAACGCCAAGAGCGCGGCAATCATACCAACAATGAAGAACGCCACGGCGTGAACCATCGAGTAGCCAACGACCGCCGCAAAGGTCACCTCCACCGCCGTCGGGTCCCGCAGCCCCCAAAACAGCGCCGATCCAAGCATGGCCGGAGTGAAGAATGGCTGGCCGGCAATCACATCGACCACGAAGAACCACGCGGCGACCGCCATTGCGCCGATGAAGCCAGCGATGAAGCCTTCCCGAGCGATCCGACTGAAATCCATGTTTGCGTCCTGGATTGGGAATACCACTGCCGTGGATCCGGTACCCAATATATCGCACGAGGTGATTAGGGCCAGCTATTGCACTTCCGCCACCGGCCGCCATCTCGTTGACATCGCGGCACCTGCCGGACAACATCCATCTTCCGTCCGTGCAATCTGAGGGTATTCAACTATGCGTCACCGTTTGCTGGGCCCGGCAGCGCCGAACGTTTCGTCGATCGGATTCGGCGGCATGCCGCTCTCTATCACCGGCAGGCCCTCTCGCGAGGTCGGGGTCGAGGTGATCCACGCCTCGATGGACGCAGGCGTCACGTTCATCGACACCGCCGACGTCTATTGTCTCGACGACAAAGACATTGGCCACAACGAACGGCTCATTGCCAGCGCGCTGGATTCGTGGGACGGCACCCGAGACGCTGTCGTCGTGGGCACCAAGGGCGGTCTCACACGACCCGGTGGCCGCTGGGAACGCAACGGACATCCACGCCACCTCCGGCGGGCGTGCGAGCAATCACTCGCCGCGTTGGCTGTCGATCGAATCGACCTCTATCAACTCCATGCCCCGGACCCAAACGTTCCGTTGCTGGAAAGCGTCGGAGCACTGGCGGAACTCCAACGCGAAGGAAAGATCCGGTGGATTGGGTTGTCCAACGTATCGGTCGAGCAGATTCAAGAGGCGCAATCCGTCGTCGAGGTGGTCACCGTTCAGAACCGGCTGAATCCATTCTTTCGAGAGTCCGTCGAGAGTGGCGTCGTGGAGTACTGCGGGCGTCAAGGCATCGGGTTCTTGGCTTACAGTCCGGTGGGCGGCGGGCGTCTCAACAAGAAGCTCCCCACGCACCCGGTGCTCAAACGGTTAGCCTCCCACGTGGGGGCGAGCGCACACGAATTGGTGCTCGCGTGGGTGTTGGCGCAGGGTGAAACCGTCATTGCCATTCCGGGGGCGCGAACCGTACCGCACGCAGAGAGCGCGGCAAGCGCATCGGACTTGGAGTTGGACGACGCTACGCTCCATGCCATCGACACGGCAGAATTTTCTCGGGACTGACTAGTCCGGGACGCTCGAGCGTCGAGCGTCCATGAACTGTTCCTGGGCCGTACGCCGGTCCGATCCGTCGGCCGGTCGGCGGCGCTGGTACGACCCGTCCGCGCGAAGCTCCCATGCCAACGGATCGGCCAGTTCGGTTTCGAGAATCTCGTTCAGCTGTACACGGGACTCCGAAGCCAAGACGGGTGTCACCACTTCGACTCGTCGGCGCAGGTTTCGCGGACGCCAGTCCGCAGAGCCGATGTAGTACTCGTCGTTCCCCGCGTTCCCGAAGTGATAGATCCTGGCATGTTCGAGGAAACTGCCGAGTTGGCAGATCACCCGAATGCGCTCCGAGAGTCCCGGGACCCCCGGCCGCAGGTTGCAGATGCTTCTCACGAGCAAATCGATCTCGACCCCCGCCTGCGATGCGCGATACAACGAACGGATGATCGCGGCATCCGCCAGGCCATTGACTTTTACCCGGATTCGGCCGCCCCGCCCAGCCGTCGCGTGTTCGATCTCGCGGTCGATCATTTCGAGGAACCGGCTGAGCATGTTGGTCGGCGCCAC
>JBFIZG010000046.1:0-15023 GCA_041604955.1 Gemmatimonadales bacterium
GAGCGGCATGAGCTGGTAATCGTTCTCGAACACGTAATCTGCGACGCACGGGCCGCATGAGGCGCTGAAGTAATCTCCGGAGATCGTCATGTTGCCGGCCTTGTTGACCCTCATCTCGATCGCCGCGTCAGCCGGGTCATTGATCGTGAATAGACCGCCCCCCGTAAAGTCCCACTGCCCGAAGCTGCTTGAATACCGTAGGATGGGTGCTCCCACGGCCGTCTCCAACAAGAGCAACGTCTGATTGCCAGGCGAGGTGCTCGCCTCCTGGATGTGGACCTGGGCAGTCTTATCGTCTCGGAACACATGGAGTGCGGCATCCGGAGTCGTCGTCCCGACGCCGAATCCGCCAGCTACCTGTGCGAATCCCATTGGTACCACGAGAAAGCTGGCTACAACGGCTGTCGTCACGGCAGTCAGCGTGTGTCGGCGCGTCATCATGTGTCCTCCTGGTGTCTGCTACAGTCTCGCGGTCGTGGGACTGCGTTCGTTCATTGAGTCGGACCGGTACCCGCTGCATTCGCGAGGCAAGAGACCCGTTGCCTACCGTTCAGCGTGACGAATCTTGTGACGGCAGGAGCGCGGGGGAGTCCAGCCTAGGGGAGCTTGCAGCCGGGCGAGTCTCGTGTCAAGAGTGGCGCGAACGCAACAGGAGCAGGACGTCGTCGGGGTCGCATGGGATCACCTTTACCGGCCTTCCCGCGACGTCGTATCTTACGCCGTCATGCCAACTTCGAGTGTTTCTCGGGGCGGTGGTCGAGTCCGACCACAACCCGGTGACGTTGCCTTGCGCTGCGGTGGCCTCGAGCCGCAGCAGGATCGAAACGGATCGACCGAGTCCGATGTCAAACGCTGATCCATTGGATCGTCTGACGGATGCGCTCTCCGATCGGTACGGGATTGCGCGGGAGTTGGGTGCCGGCGGGATGGCGACGGTCTACCTGGCCCGAGACGTCAAGCACAAGCGCAACGTCGCGCTCAAAGTCCTGAAACCGGAACTCGCGGCCACGATCGGCTCGGCGCGATTCCTTCGAGAAATCGAGATCGCGGCCACGCTCGCGCATCCCAACATTCTCCCCGTGTACGACTCCGGCGACGCCGATGGACTGCTCTATTACGTGATGCCGTATGTCGAGGGCGAGTCGCTCCGCGACCGCCTGAGTCGCGAGAAACAACTCCCTCTCGAGGAGGCACTCAGGCTCACCCGGGAAGTTGCTGACGCGCTCGGGTCGGCACACTCCCACGGGGTCGTGCACCGCGATATCAAGCCGGAAAACATCCTGCTCGTCGAGGGCCATGCCGTCGTGGCGGATTTTGGGATTGCGCGGGCCACGAGCGCTGCCGGCGCCACACCGCTCACCGAAACCGGGCTTGCGGTTGGGACGCCCAGTTACATGAGCCCCGAACAGGCGGGAGGAGGGGAGATCGACGGCCGAAGCGATCTCTACAGCCTCGGATGCGTGCTGTACGAAATGCTTGCCGGGCAGCAGCCGTTTACCGGGCCGAGCGCCGACAGCCTGGTGCGCCAACACATGACGGCGGACCCGACCCCGGTGTCCGTCATCAGACCCGACCTCCCGGAGTTCGTCTCAGCGGCGCTTGCCAAGGTGATGTCGAAGACTCCGGCGGATCGGTACCGCACCGCACGGGAGTTTGCGAACAGCCTAGACGACCGAACTGCCACGCTCCGGCGACAAGGCGGCTGGCGGAGGTCGACGGGCCGGTTCGCGCTCGCCTCCATAACCGGCGGGATTGCCGTGCTGGCCCTGGCGTGGATTCTCCTGGGCCTGCTAAGAGCTGAAGCCGAACCGGCTCGAATCGCCGTGTTACCGTTCGACAACGTCGGTGCCGCAGAGCAGGAATACTTCGCCGACGGCGTCACCGACGAGGTTCGTGGCAAGCTGGCGGCGCTGCCCGGAGTGTTGGTCACGGCGCGGACGAGTTCGGCGCCTTACAAGGCCACGGAAAAACCGGTGCAGCAGATCGCCCAAGAGCTGGGTGTCTCGTACTTGCTGACGGCGACCGTACAATGGCACGGAGGTGATGGGCGTGTCGGCCGTGTCCAGGTGAGGCCGGAGTTGATCGACGTGGGCACCGGTGGGGTGGCGTGGGCAGAGTCCTTCGATGCAGCGCTTACCGACGTGTTCGGGGTACAGACCGAGATCGCGGAGCAGGTTGCAGCGGCACTCGACCTGGCGTTGGGCACGGCGGATCGCCAAGCCTTGGTCGAGAAGCCCACCGACAACATTCTGGCGTACGACGCCTACCTGCGTGGCGAAGAGATCTCCGACCATGTCGGTATCGGCGACCCTATCACCCTGGAACGGGCGATTCGGGAGTACGAGCGCGCGGTGACGCTCGATTCCACGTTCGCGCAGGCATGGGCGCAACTCTCCCGAGCGCATACGTTCACCCACGCCAACAGCGTTCCCAGCACGGAGCGAGCGAAACTCGCCGTGCAGTCGGCCGAACGCGCGATCGCGTGGGCGCCCGAGCGCGCCGAGGGGTATTTGGCGCTCGGAGACTACTATCGCCTGGTCGAGTACGATCTCGCCCGTGCGCTCGCCGAGTACGTCAACGGCCGCGAGCGTGCGCCTGCCAATCGCGATTTACTTCGCAACATCGCGCTTACGAAACAACGGCTCGGTCAGTGGGACGCGTCCGTCGCCGACCTCGCAGCGGCGCAGGCGCTGGATCCACAGTCCGTGAGTACGGTGTACGCGGCGGCAACGACGTTCCTTTCTCTACGACGATATGACGCCGCGGAAGAGGCGATCGCGCGCGCCCTGGCCCTTGCGCCCACCAACCTGAGCGTGATTCAGGCAGCAGCCATCATCGAAATCGCTCAGGGGGACCTTGCCGGGGCGCAATCCGTGGTGCGCAACGCGTTCGCCGTGGCCGACCGGGAATCCGTCGTCGCATTCTTTTCGACGTACCGGGATCTGTATTGGATTCTGGATGAAGAGCAGCAAGAGACCCTGCTGGCGTTGCCGGTCGATCGGTTCTCGGGCAACCGCGGCTACTGGGGGATGAACCTGGCCCAAGTCTACGAGCTGCGCGGCGACCGAGAGCGCGCCCGCGCGTACGCCGATTCGGCGCGCATGGCCTTCGACGAGCAGATACGTGACGCGCCCGACGATCCGCAGCTGCCGGTGCTCCACGCCTTGGCGCTCGCTTATATGGGCCGGCGCGACGAGGCCATAGTTGAGGGAGAACGCGCCGTTTCCCGCTGGCCGATCAGCCAGGATGCATGGAATGCGCCGTATTATCACCACCAGCTGGCCCGGATCTATCTGCTCACCGGGCAGCAGGAGAGGGCGCTCGACCAAATCGAGCTGTTGCTCGACGTACCGTACTTCCTCTCAGCGGGCTGGCTCGGGATCGATCCGACGTTCGCGCCGCTCCAAGGAAATCCGAGATTCGAGAGGCTGATTGCAGGGAACTAGGGTGCTTCTGCGAAGCGCCAATGCAGATTGCAGAATGATCGATTGGAGATGGCCGCCCGACTGTCCGGGTGACAGCCAGTTGAATGTTCGATGTTCGATGTTGGACGTTCGGCGGCGGGAGCCGCCGCACCGCCTCTACCGCCCTCCCGTATTTGTGACATACTGCGTTGACCCGCGAGAGTGCGGCCCCTTATCCTTCCGCCACGTATGTCTTGCCGGCCATTGATCATCGATTACACCACCAAGTTTGGGGGAGCCTTCGAGCAGGGGTTCAGTCTCGCGGGCGCCCTGAGCGACATCGATGGCGTGACACCCGGTCTCGCGACCGCTCAGCGTCGCGAAGCCCTTGCGAAGAAGGAACCGGTATCGTTTCCGACCTACACGTTTTCGCCGGTCGAACTTCGGGCCGGGGATACGAATCGGTTCGCGCAGGCGCGGGACGTCGTGTTTGCCGAGGTCCCAACGGTTTTTCGGGTCGCCGCGTGCGGCAAGGCGCATGCGGCGAATCTGTTTCACCTCAATAACGTGCTCAACTCGCAGCTCTCGGGAGTGTTTGCGGCAAAGCTCCGCGGGGCGAAGTGTGTCTCGTGTCACCAGGACTTCGAGTACCCCTCGCGCATGACGAAGGCCGTCGCCCGGTTGGTCGATCACCACGTCGCCATCTCGGAGGTGATCAAACAGGACTTGTTGGATTTTGGCATCCCGGAGTCCAGAATCACCATTATCCACAACTGCGTTGACACGACCCGCTTTTCACCGGCCGTGACGCCAGTCGACCTCCAAGCGCGATTTGGAATTCCACAGGGTCGTCTGGTTGTCGCCCTGTTCGGTCGGCTGGTTTCGTGGAAGGGACAGGATGTCTTCTTGAAAGCGATGGCGGACGTCCTCCCGGCGGTTCCCGAGGCACATGGGCTCATCGTGGGCGATGGCGAGCCCGATCACGTGCGCGGCCTCGAGCAGCTCGCTCACGACCTGCAGATAGCCGACCGGGTGACCTTTGGTGGGTATCATGCCGACACGCCTCAGTTGCTGCGGTCGGTCGACGTCGTGACACACATGTCGACACGCCCGGAACCGTTTGGTCTGGTCGTGTCCGAAGCGATGGCGGCAGGGAAACCGATTGTCGCCATGGCGGAGGGTGGGCCGCTCGAGATCGTGCTCGATGGTGAGACGGGTCTCCTCGTGCCGCCGCGCGAACCGAAGCCGACCGCGGATGCGATCATCCGTCTGCTGCGGGACGAACGTCTCCGGACGTCGTTCGGCGCGAAGGCCCGTGAGCGCGTCATCGACCGCTTCTCCGCCGAACACTGCGCGAAGCAATACGCCGCCCTATATAACAGGCTGCTTTCGAATGGCGGATAGGCGGATAGGCGGATAGACGGTTAGACGGTTAGACGGACAGTTGATGGTAGCCGCGCAGGGTCTCGGACACGGCACGAGACCCTGTTTTTTTTCGTCCGTCGCCCCCGACCTGTCTACCTGCCGGTCCGCACTTGGTGATTTTTCTCACCGACCGTTCGCGTCAATCGACCAATAGTTCTGTGCTCCGGCGCATTCGGTGCCGGCATTGCGGTTGCGGTCTGAACGATCTACCGGAGGGTGCGATGCGGATGGTGCGCGCAGTTGCGACGATAATGCTGACAACCGCGATGCTCGGGTGTACCGAGATCGCGGGATTGTTGCCCGATGACGCCACGGAAGAGGTAGTGTTCGCCGCTATGGCGGCGACGTGGAGTGGGACGAAGTTCGAATTCACCAACAACGCCGATGCGTCGGAAACGTACGATGTCATCGCCAATGGCGGAACGCTTACGTTGACGATCACCGAGGCGGGTCGGTACTCGGGCGCGATGGTCATGGGGGAAGAGACCGAGCAGATCAGTGGAACGCTCCAGGTGCAGGGTGAGAATCTGGTCATGGTGGACGATGCAGAGCCGAACGATCCGATGACCGCTACGTACACGCTCACGGCCACCACGCTCACGCTCAGGTTTGGTGACGCATTCGATTTCAACGGCGATGGCATCGACGAAGATGCGACCGTCCAGGCCGATTTCAGTCGCATGTAGGCAGGCGAGACCACGGGGTTCTCGGGGATCGGAGTTCAGCATTTGACGGAATTGTCGGCGCACCCGATGGGGCGCGGCGCGTGTCGCATGTTCATTCATGCAATGTGCATGAAGCTCGACCGAGTGATAGAGGGTGTAACATGTTGCCGCGGAGTGTGTTAGGGGCATGGCACGTTAGGTGCACTCAGGAAAGGGGCCTGGACCTGCTCCTCGTGGATGGACGGCGGTGAATTGAAGAACAGCGGCTTCACGGTTGTGGAACTCGTCGTCGGACTGACCGTCTTTGGTATCATGATGACGGTGGCGGGGCCGCCCGCCTTCGAGTTGCTCCGCGTCGCAAGGCATAAGGCCATCGTGCGCGAGTACATGTCGATGTTTTCCGTAGCGAAGAGCAGGGCCGTGGCCTACCGCCGTCTCTCCGCAATTCACTTCGATGAGGCCAATGCTCGCGTGTGGGTCGAGATGGATACGAGCCGCTCGCGGTCGGGGGTCATGGATACGGTCGCGTATCGGGACTTCGGAGGCCAGGGCGTCGAATTCGTCATTGCCGACGGCGTAACGAAAGTCTGCTACGAGGCTGGGGGAGGACGGACCGTCGCAAACGATTGTGACGACAAGCAAGTCAAAATCGATATCACCCTCGATGACGTCGAGATCCGTGTGATCACGACGAGGCTGGGCAAGGTGTTGCGAGAGGAGCGTCGCCACTGATGCGTCGAGCTGGTTCAAAGCCGGCGCTCACTCGCCAGGGCCGTCGCCCGGATAGGCGGGGATTCTCGCTGCTCGAAGTGTTGATTGCACTCACCGTGTTCTCGACGGCGCTATTGGCGATTGCGCAGGCGGGCTTCGTCACGTCGCAAACGCTTCGCTCCGGGCGGAGTTACGTGACTGAATGGGCAGCGGCCCAGAGCAAGTTGGATTCGCTTGCAGCGCTCGGTTGGGCTGCGTTGGATGGCGAGGCCGGGAAAGAGGTCGTCAACGGACACACCGTGAGCTGGACTGCCCAGGGAGAGAACCCGAGACGGATCACCCTCGTCGTACACCGCCGCGTTTTGGGAGTGGTGACCGCTGACACATTCATGACGTACGTCGCGGAGCGGAACTGACCGATGACACAAACAGAGTCGTTGGGAGGGGTTCGCGAATCGCATGGCTTCACGGTCCTCGAGTTGTTGGTGTATCTCGCGCTTTCCGGCATCGCGGTGGGTGCAGCCCTGTCGGTGTTGACGTCGCAGACACGCCACTTCAGACAGCAACTCGAGATCGTGGATGTCGCAGAAACGCTGCGCGGTGCGATGGGTACGTTGGTGTGGGACTTGAAACAAGTCGCCCCTGGCCGGGGTGACATTTATGAAATTTGGCCGCAGCGGCTGAAGATGCGGTCGATGAAGGGTGGGGCCGACATCTGTGCGGTCCACGTATCCAAAGAGAAGTACGGTGTGTGGAATCCCGCCGGCGATTTCGACAAGAACGACAAGGATAGTGCGTTGGTTTACAACGGCGCAGCGGGATGGGTGGCCGTGAAGCTGAAGAAGACTTGGGATGATCCGGTCGCGGCGGATGTCCCGTCTTGCGATTGGAACGGAAACCCCGCGCCCCACAAGGTGATCGAAGTAACAAAGGTGGGGCTTGGCGCCGGCCACACGGGCGCCACCATCCGCATGTTTCAGCAGATGGAGTACGGCATGTTTTGGTGGGCGGACCGTTGGTGGCTGGGCGCCCGGGTAGCGGGACAGGGGTATGAGGTTTTGACCGGACCGCTCCGCTCGCCGGCCGACAGCGGTCTGGCATTTCACTACTACGATGATAGCGGTGCGCCGACCACGGATCCCGCCGCGGTGGCGCGTGTGGAGATCGTTCTTCGGGCGGAAAGCCAAGGAACGGCCCCGACCCGACGGGACTCGTTGGTGACGTCCGTGTTCGTGGGTCGCTAACCGATGGAGACGGTCGATGGACGCCTACACCGGTGCCGCAGCCTGTAGACGGCCAATGGGGAGATACGCAGGCATGCCTCGACGGAAAACGGAGCGGAACGGATGAACGGAGTAGGCGCGACTACCGCGTCTCGCGGCGCGGGCGCGGAGTCCGGGTTCGTCCTGCCAGCGGTTCTCATCGTGTTGGCGGTCCTCAGCATTGGCGCGATCAGCTCGATGACGATGACGCGAGAGCAGTTCAGGGCATCGCACAGCGTTCGGGAAGCCGCCGTCGCCTTGTTCGCGGCCCAGGCGGGTGCAGAGGTCATGATTGCCTCGATGGACACGTTGGGACTGGATTCCCTGGTACCAAGCCCGGGTGATTCGGCGGTCCTCGCGTGGCAGACGTTGCCGAATGGCGCCCGGTTTCGCGCGACGATTCGGCGAACCGACGCCGGGAACGCGCCGACGTACTCGGTCAACGTGGAAGGCCGGGGCCGAGGGGCGAGCGCCACGCCACGATGGATCGCGCTTACCCTCGATACCGGTGGTGGGTCGCGGTTCCCCTGGGCGGTCTTTGGGCGGGATCAGGTCAAGATTGGCGGTTCGGGAACGACCGTGGGACCGGTGGGCTCAAATGGCAATATCGAACTGAACGATTTCGTGGACGGAGACGTCACCGCGGGTGGGACGGTGAGCGGCACCGAACACGTCGGAGGCGCCCTTTTGGAAGGGGCGTCTCACGTGCCGCTCGATACGATTCCGTGTCCGGTGCAGGCATGGGGCCCAGCGCCAATCGGAGGCGACCTCGATACGTTATCCGGGGACTTCGATGGCGCAGGGGGTGCGACGTTTCCAGCCGGCACGTACTACTTCCATGACTTCAACGTCGGCGACAACCTCCAGTTCACGCCCGGTTCGTCAGTCGAGATCTACATCGCGCGGGAGTTTGTGAGCACCGGTGGTGCGATCGTCAATCCCAATCGTGCGGCCGATGTCATTTTCTACGGATGCGGCTCGGATGATAAAGACTGGCGGTACACTGGGGGCGGAGATGTGTACGCGGGAATGTACGCGCCGACCCACGTCATCAAATCCACTGGCGCGGGCGTCCTTTACGGATCCGTGATCGGACGGGAGTTCATCAAGACGGGGCCCGGCCGGGTCGTCTACGACTCGTCGCTGACCGTGATCAGGAAAGACGGGAGCCGTGGCGGCCGGTATGTCGTGATCGAGGGGTCGTGGAGTGCCATGGCGCGGTGAATTGATGGGGCGGTAAGGGCGGTAAGGGCGGTAAGGGCGGTAAGGGCGGTAGAGGCGGTAAGGGCGGTAGAGGCGGTAACTGGGCCATCTCGCTTTCTTGACCGTTCGAAGTGCGACCGGCATATTTCCAGTTAGGGTGGAGCGAAGGAGGACATTAGTCAGCTAGGGTCACAGCGTGCCGCCGCTACGGCGGATGTCAGGCCCCGGCCCGGGAACGGGGAAGACAAAGGTTGTGGCACAAGGTACATCAGTTCTGCGAAGGGCTTTTATGCCTCTCAGCTCCGCTCTCGCCAACCAAAAAGCGCGTCCAAGGACGCGCTTTTTTTGCGACGAAGAAGACCTAGTCCGCCGTGTCCTGCAGGAATGACGTGTTGATTCCCTTGGCTTTGAGCGCGGTCGTAAAGGCGACTTTGTCGATTGCTTTGACGTACGCCTCCTTCGCCTCCACCTGCTTGGCCGTCACCAGGTCGAGCAACGCGTCGTTGAGCGTGACCATGCCGGCCTTCCGGTTCGTCTGCATGATAGAAGGAATCTGGAAGGTCTTCGCCTCCCGAATGAGATTCGCGACGGCGGTCGACGTGAGGAGGATTTCCCTTGCCGCTACGCGTCCTCCACCGATCTTCCGACACAGCACCTGCGCGATGACCCCCCGCAGTGATTCCGAGAGCATGACCCGTATCTGCGACTGACGATCCGCCGGAAACTGATCCACAATACGGTCCACCGTCGAAACCGCCGTCGTCGTGTGGAGCGTTCCGAACACGAGGTGCCCGGTCTCCGCAATCTCGATCGCCGTGGAGATCGTCTCGAGATCACGCATCTCACCAATCAGGATGATGTCGGGATCCTCACGGAGGGCGGCACGGACACCGCTCGCAAACGAGCGGGTGTGGAGACCCACCTGGCGGTGCGTGACCAGACATTTCTTGCTCGGGTGCACGAACTCGATGGGGTCTTCGATCGTAATGATGTGGTCGCTCCGCTTCGTGTTCATCAAGTCGACCATGGCGGCCAGCGTGGTGGACTTTCCCGACCCTGTGGGGCCGGTGACCAGCACCAGGCCCTTGCTCAGTTGGCACAGCTCTTGGATTCTGGGGCCGATGTCGAGATCGTTGCACGAGGGAATGTCGCTGGGAATGATCCTGAAGACGGCGATCGGTCCCTTGCGGTCCCGTGCGGCGTTACAACGGAATCGTGCAAGTCCCTCGATCTCATAGGCGCAGTCGGCGTCGCCTGTGGCGCTGTGCTCCTCCTTGTACTTCGCCGGCAACACCATATCGAGCATTGCGTTCAGCTCGGCGAGCCCGAGTGGCGCCTGCTCGAGCCTGAGCAGTTCTCCGTCGTGTCTGAGAATCGGGGGTTCACCCACCCGCAGGTGGAGATCCGAGGCGCCGGAGGTTGCGAGCAAGGTCAGCAGCTCGTTGATGGCTTCCTGTGCCGAGTCGCGGTTCCGGCTTGTGGGCAAATCACCGGACCGAACACCGGCTGATGGCACCGGGGTTGCCGTATCCTTGGGACGAGCTTTCGGAGGTGGCGTAGGTTTGGAGCGGGCGGGTGCCGGCGCGTGCGCGCTTCGAACTACTACGGCGACCCCTCCGTCGTCCGAGCGGAACGCAACCTGCACGCCGCCGGTTGGGGAGGCGTATGCGAAATCGGCTTCGGATTCGCTCTTGATGTGCTCCGCCAGGTCAGCGGGTGTGATCTCCGTTACGAGCTGCTGAATCTGTTCGTGGGTCATGGGATCACGCGTGATATCCCGCGGCGCACCGCGATGCACGAGCGCCACCGGTTTTCCGCCGATGAGTGCGAGCTCGTCGGCGTCCTGTCGGTGCATGAGTTCAATAAACTGATCGAGACGGGCCATAGGGTATTAGTCGAGGGCGGTGATGTAGCGTACGTGTGAACGGTTGACGTAGACGGTGTCAGCGTCAGTCACGAGTTCGAGAAACGGTTCTGGGAGGTTCAAAAAGTCGAGTGCGCGAGAATGGCCGGGAGGCAGCTCGGCCATGGCCGTTCCATCGAACACGGTACCGCCGGCCACGACGACGCGAAGCTTGATGACCGTGGCCACGAGCTGCCGCGCTTCGTCGTCTTCCTGGTCGAGATGCGGGCAAGAGACATGTACGACTTGGGCCTTGGGAATCAGCACGACGTCGCCACCGGTGAGCTTGAGTGCGAAGAACGCCTCGGGCCGGTTCAGCAACTCCACAGGAGATTCCAAGCCGTCCACGTGGATCGGACTCCGCTGCAGGAAAATGCTGCCGTCGAGGATCATGCCTTCGGCAAGCGTCACCTTGGCGGTGCATGTCTGGGTCTGGATTTTGACGCTCATAGTGAGCGGGAAGGGTAACGCTCAGCTGAGCACAGAGGCGGTGGCGTGGATCACACGAAGGGCGGTGGGGGCGGTAATGCCGGTAGGGGCGGTAATGGCGGTAGCGGTGCTGCGAAGAGATGCTTCGGAATTGCGTAGGAATGGTACGACGTTCTAGGGGATGGCGTGGTACTCTTGGGTATGCTTCCGTACGAACGGTTTGAGGCGTGGCAACTGTGTCATCGGCTCGTCCTCGCGGTCTACCAGGCGACACGTGCGTTCCCAGATCACGAACGCTACGGGCTTACCTCGCAGGCCCGTCGGGCGGCGTTTTCTGCGGCGGCGAATGTCGCTGAGGGCTCGGCCAAACGCGGTTCGCGCGAATTTCGTCGCTACTTGGATATTTCGTTGGGCTCCCTGTCAGAGCTCGCGTACACGCTTCGCGTAGCGCGAGATCTGGCAATCCTCGGCGAGAAGGACTGGCAATCCCTCGACGATCTCAGGAACCATGCGGGTGCTATCACGTGGAAAGTGTACCGATCGCTCGCGACCCCTCGCAAGAAACAACGCCAATAGCCGAGTCCTACCGCCTCTACCGCCCTTACCGCCTCTACCGCCCTTGCAGTTCGAGCGAATGCTTCGTCACCAAGTCCTGATAGGAGCGAATCCCGCCGGACGAGTGCTCGTCGACGAGGGCCCGAATGGGCTGGAGCAGCTGCGTCGAGTAGTGGCCGCGAACGGCCTGGGGGTGACGCGTCCGGTACATACCGCCAAAGTAGCTTCGTGCAATGACGCTGCGCTCGTCGGTGGGCAACGTCGCGACGTTGTCGGCGAACCGGTCAAACGTGCCGTTTCTCATGAGGTAGAACTCGACGTTCGACGTGTAGAAAAACGAGACACGGTCGCCCGCTTCCTCGACGTAACGTCCGATGGCGCGCAGTGCATGATCTCCCGCCAAGTCGCCCACGACGGGAATGATCAAGTTTTTTTTCTGGAGATTTCGAACGATTCCGTAGGCTTCGCCGGTGGCCAGGAAGTTTCCGGGGTTTCCCGCCAAATCCGTTTCCAGTAGCAGCTGTCTGAAGGTCGGATAGTACGGTTGAGGGCGTCGGCCGAACGAATTGAACTGGAGGGCGAGACCGTCTTCGATGAACGCATCATGGATCTGTCGAATCGTCGCGTGGTCCTCTTCGCTGAGCGGAAGTCCAAACTCGTCGATAGTCGTTCGGATGTCCGTGCGAAGCCGCTCGATCACGGCAAAGTCAGCTCCGATCCCGTCCACGTATTCGACGAGGTCATCGATGCTTCGACCCATCCACGCCGCGCCGTCTTCCGGAGGAGGTCGGGCGAGGAGGTACGAGAGATACTCGACTCGTGTGGGAGACAGGTGAAATAGCGCCTTGAAGAGGAGATGCTGCAGCATATTGTCCCGGCGGATGTCGATAATGAATGCGACCGACGGCCGGACATGAGCGATGTACGAGAAGTTTTGGTCCGGGCCAACACCGATGTACGCGCCGCCGCGAACCCCAAGGGCCGGCAGCTTTCCGACGACGTGCAGGTATGACGTTTCGTTCGAAATCAGGTTGTCGGTATCGAAGTAACCGCCAGGTTCGGAGAGAGCCTCTACCAGGCGGGCAAAGGTGGTATCCCCGACGGCGCTGTGCGTGGTTTGCGCTGACGGAGTCTCGCTCGATGCCGCGCAGGCGATGGCGACGAGCATGAACGAGCTCGCGAGCAGCCGGGTCGACTTCGATTTCATCGGCTCCAACATGGGGTCGAGTTCTCCCGCCGTGTGACTATGGGAAGATTCCTAGTTGCGCGTACGAGACGGCGACCTTGTCGATCGCGTTCACCAACGCCGCGGTACGTAAGTCGATCTTGCCGTCGTGCTCCTTCTGGATGTCCCAAATTTGGCCGTACGCCAACACCATGGTTTCCTCGAGGCCCGAGTTCACGAGATCTTGTTCCGACGCTCCTCGGGAAAAGCGGTCTACTTCCGCATCGGTGAACTCCTTCCCGGTCACGCCCTCCACCGCCTCGAGGAGCCTGCGGCTTGCACCCTCGTCGAATCGCTTTTGCATCCGACCGAACCGGACATGGGAGAGATTCTTCACCCACTCGAAGTAGGAAACTGTCACACCTCCGGCGTTCAAGTAGGTGTCCGGAATGATGAGAACGCCTTTCTCTTTGAGCATGGCGTCGGCCATGGACGTCGTTGGTCCGTTGGCGGCCTCACCGATGATCTTCGCTGCCACCTTCGTGGCATTCGAATCCGTCAACTGATTCTCCAACGCCGCCGGAATGAGCACGTCACAATCGTACTCCAGCGCATCGCTGGATGTTGCCAGATTGGTCGCCCCCGGAAAATCCAAAATCGACCCGGTTTCCTTGCGATGCGCCATGACCTTATCGAGGTCGAGCCCTCGATCGTCGGTGATGGCCCCTTCGTATTCGGCCAGGCCGACAAGTAACGCCCCGTCCTCCCGGAGGAATTGCGCGGCATAATAGCCTACGTTGCCGAGTCCCTGTACCACGACCCGCTTGCCGTCCAACCCCCGCCCGAGACCGAGTGCCTTCATATCTTCGGCCCGGTCGCAGGCTTCCCGAATCCCGTAATACACGCCTCGCCCGGTGGCCTCCAACCGACCGCGTATGCCGCCTTGTGTCACGGGTTTCCCCGTCACGCAGCCGAAGGAGTTCAAGTCCCCGCCCGACAAAGACGTATACGTGTCGGCGATCCACGCCATCTCGGTGGCGCCGCTGCCGAAGTCGGGAGCAGGGACATCGATGCCCGGTCCGATGAAGTTTTTCTTCCAGAGTTCGAACGTGTATCGGCGAGTGATCCGCTCCAACTCGTCGTCGGAGTAGGTGTGACGTGCGATCCTGATGCCCCCCTTCGCGCCTCCAAACGGAACGTCGACGAGCGCGCACTTGTAGGTCATCAGCGCGGCGAGAGCCATCACCTCATCTTCCGTCACTGCCATGCTGTATCGGATTCCGCCTTTGGTCGGCTGGCGATGATGGCTGTGTTCCGCGCGCCAGGCTTCGATGACTTCAATAGTCCCGTCATCGCGGCGGAGCGGAAACGTGATGTAGTACACGCTGTTGCAGGATCGTATCTGACTGAGCAACGTTGGATCGTAATCCGTCAGTGCCGCAGCGCGGTCGAAGCTTTCATTGACCTGATCGAGAAAGCTGTACGACAAGTCCATAGAGCCCTCGTTCCTGGCGCGCGTGTCCCGCGAAGGGATACCCGCCGTTGAGCTGGGTCAGTAAATGATGTTGCGGTCCTTCAAAAACTCGATGATCGGATGAACCAGGAGTTGGCGAATCTGATACCGATCGGTCGGCACGACCCGCGTCCGACTGACCGGCGCGTCCTCACGGGTCGAGGCGGCGCTTTCGATAATGCGCTTATTCAGCAGCGATTCCAGGACGAACAGGCTGTCGTCGCTTGAGAGGCGGAGCACCTGAGCGTGCTCGGGTGGGCTGAGGGTGTTGTGAATCAGAAAGGTTTTGAGGGTAAACGCCCTCGTCAGGTCCAGCCCGCTCAGGAACTTGAAGTCCAGCGGACGGAGGGGGTTGATCGTCAAGACATCGGGTTCGGCGTCGAAATCGGTCGAGCGAAGCCAGTAGAAGAGCGCCAAGAGGACGCTTCCGCCGCTCGCCTTGGACAGGGAATCGAAGTAGACCTCACGGAGCAGCAGCTGCCGTTTTGCAGGAGTCTTTGCCCTGCGGAGGCGTTGCTTGAGGAGTGGCGAAGGGTTGGACGGGCCGGCAAACCGCAGGGGCATGCCGCTCCGACCGTGGCGATTCGAGATGAGATCTTCCAGCGCCTTCCGATCGAGCGGCGGAAGAGCGAATTCCGTTACCAATCCTGCGCTCGAAGGCGCCGTCTTCTGAACGAACTGCCAGGCGAGGCTGCCGATCGTGGCGGCCCAGTAGACGCTGGCGTCGGTGCGCGAGAGAAAAATCATTACGCGGTCGATCAACGCCGTTTTTCCGGGTGCGGCAAACA
>JBFIZG010000047.1:0-14903 GCA_041604955.1 Gemmatimonadales bacterium
CGGACTCATGTGCGTTCGCCGAACGGAAGAGACGGCGGGTTAGACGATCGTCAACGGAGCGCTACCCGGTGACGCCGTCGAGATTGCTGGGGGCGTTCACGACGGGCTCGCGGCGAGGTGCGCCGCATATGTTCGCGCGACATACGCGTCGAGGATCTCCAAGAACTCTTCGACGATACGATCGCCTTTCAGCGTCACCGAGAGTTCGCCGTCGACGTACACGGGTGCTTTCGGCTCCTCCGCGGTTCCGGGAAGGGAGATACCGATGTTCGCATGCTTTGATTCGCCGGGCCCGTTGACGACGCATCCCATGACCGCAACTCTCATCGACTCGACCCCCGGGTACCGAACCTTCCAGATCGGCATCTGCCGCTCCAAGTAGCCCTGAATGTCGTCGGCCATTTCCTGAAAAAACGTACTCGTGGTCCGACCGCACCCGGGACACGCCGTCACCTGCGGCACGAAGTCTCGGAATCCGAGGGATTGCAACACGTGCTGGGCGATTCGGACCTCTTCGGTCCGGTCGCCGCCGGGTTGGGGTGTGAGCGACACGCGGATCGTGTCGCCGATCCCCTGTTGCAGCAAGAGCGACAGGCCCGCCGTACTCGACACGATGCCTTTGGCGCCCATCCCCGCCTCCGTCAGCCCCAAGTGCAGTGGATAGTCGGACCGTGGCGCGAGGAGTTGATACGCGTCGATCAAGTCCTGCACCTGTGACATCTTGGCTGAGAGAATGATCCTGTCGTGGGGAAGCCCGGTCTCCTCTGCGAGCTCGGCCGACCGCATCGCGCTTTCGACCATCGCGAGGAGCGTGACGTCCCGCGCATCGAGCGGCGCCGATCGTCCGGCGTTTTCATCCATCATCTCAGTGAGGAGTTGGCGGTCGAGCGACCCCCAGTTCACGCCGATCCGAACGGGCTTGTCGTGGTCGAGGGCGACGCGGACGATGGTGCGGAAGTTTTCGTCTCGACGGCGCGCTCCGACATTTCCGGGATTGATGCGGTACTTGGCCAGCGCGGTCGCACAGTCGGGGTACTTGGTGAGCAAAAGGTGTCCGTTGTAATGGAAGTCACCGATCACCGGGACGTCACACCCGGTATCCGTGAGCCGCTGGATGAGTTCGGGGACAGCCTTGGCTGACGCCTCGTTATTGACCGTGACCCGGACGAGCTCGCTTCCCGCTTCCCAGAGCTGGGCGACCTGCTCCAAGGTTGCCGGCACATCCGCCGTGTCGGTGTTGGTCATCGACTGCACGACGATGGGATGGCACGACCCGATCGGGACGCCACCGACCCACGTGGTCACGGTGGTGCGACGCGCAATGCTTGGCATAGAACAAGAATAACCCGTATGCGGGCTTGACGGAGTGTCGGGGAGGGAATGAGCTCGAGGCTTGGACTGGCGTATGTACACGGGCTCCCGCCACGGTTTGGCGGCCGTGGCGGGGCCGGACTCCCTACCTAGTCTGTTTCGACCAACGGGTCAGGCGGCGACCGCCTCCATCGCGGGCGTGTAGCTCCCCGACCGAGCCGCACCATTCAACCGGGCCCGGTGGTGGAACGTCTCCTGAGCGTGAGACACGTTCTGCGGGTCGCCACCCCACGCCTTGAGCGCCGCATCTTGCAGGGCACGTCCGTATGAGAAACTCAACTCCCACGAGTGATCGCCGAGGCTGTTCATGGCGCTCAGGTGCGCGGTGGCCAACTCCGAGCTCTGTCCCCCAGACAAGAAAACGATACCGGGTACCGCAACCGGCACCGTTCGCTCGAGTGTCCGGACGGTTGCGCTCGCGACCTCAGCGACACCCGCCTGTTCGGGACATCCCTTCCCCGCGATGACCATGTTGGGCTTGAGCAGTGTTCCCTCCAACTCAACCCGATGCTCCCGGAGTTCCGCATACACCTGGCCGAGGACCCACGTCGTCACTTGTTCGCAGCGGTCGATCGTGTGATAGCCGTCCATCAACACTTCGGGCTCGACGATCGGAACGAGGCCGGCCTCTTGCACCAGCGCGGCATACCGCGCCAGGGCATGGGCGTTGGCTTCCATACAATACCGGGTCGGCGTGTTGTCACCGATGGAGATGACCGCCCGCCACTTCGCAAACCGCGCGCCGAGATGCGAGTACTCTTCGAGCCGCGTGCGGAGACCGTCCAACCCCTCGGTAATTTTTTCCTCGGGAAAGCCGGCGAGGGGTTGGGCCCCCGTATCGACCTTGATCCCCGGGATCACACCTTGGCTGGAGAGAACCTCCGCGAACGGCCGGCCGTCGGAGCCCCGTTGTCTGAGCGTTTCGTCGAACAGGATCACGCCGCTGATGAACTTCCCGATGCCCTCTGTCGTAAAGAGCATTTCGCGGTAGGCCCGACGATTTTCCTCGGTCGATTCTACATTGATGGATTTGAACCGCTTTTCGATCGTCGGGAAACTCTCGTCGGCAGCCAAGATGCCCTTGTCGGGCGCCACCAACGCCTCAGCCGTACTGGCGAGTTCTGCAACATCCATTGTTGGTTCCCTCCAATTTGTGCCAAGTCGTATGCGCGTAATATAGCGCTCCGTTGTCTCAATCGCCGCGTGCCGTCACACGGGTACCGAACGCGACGGCGGCCCGAATCGTGGGGGACGACCCAGGCCGCGGTGCGCTGGAGCTGGTAGCCGACCTCAGCCAGCTAGCCGCATTCGCTGTAACCGCACACGTGGCATTTGACGCAGCTCTCGGCGAACTCGAGCTGAGAGCCGCAGTCGGGACAGGCCCCGGCATGCTGCTCGGCGTTGTGCCACGTGAGCTCGATCATCTCTCCGTCGGCGCCGGACACGGTTTGGTGACCGACTGAGACGACGGCATCCTCGTCGGCGGGCGTTTCCAGCAGGTCCTGCTGCACACCCTGCTTGTCCCGCATCCACCGTTCGATGGCGATGCCAATCGCGTCCGGGACCGAAAGGACCTTGCTGGGACCGAGCCCGGAGACGCGATCGGACGAGATGCCGCGGAGTTGCCGGTGGATCTCGTTCATCGGAATTCCGGACCGCAGCGCCAACGATATCAACCGGCCGATGGCTTCAACGTCGGCCATCAGCGCGCCGCCCGCCTTCCCAAGACTCATGAACATCTCGAAGGGCTGACCCTTATCGTCTTCCGTGATCGTGATGTACATCGTCCCCAGCGGCGTCTCGATCCGTCGCGTCGCGCCACGCAGGAGCTCTGGCCGCGACCGCTTCGCCCGTCGCTGGAGGTTCTCGGCCTCTGCCTCGTGAAGCGACCGTTTGGTGCGCTGTAGCTCGGCTTCGAGCTCCGCGATGGTGGCTTTCAGTTCGTGAACGTCGCCCGACCGCGGCTTTGCGACCTCACCGGCCGTTTGTTCACGAACCTCCCGCGCCGTAGAGCCGGTGGAGAGCACCTGCAGGTCACGACTGCCGTCCCGGTAGACCGTCACACCTTTGCATTCGAGCTGGTACGCCAATTCATAAATCTCCCGAACGTCTTCCTCGCTCGCTCCGGCCGGGAAATTGCACGTCTTGCTGATCGCGCTATCGGTAGACGCCTGGAACGCCGCCTGCATTCTGATGTGTCCCTCGGGACTCACATCGTGCGCCGTGACGAACACCCGCTTCCATTTCTCGGGAACCTCGTCAAACGAGATGTGTCCAGCCTCGGCGATGCGTTGAATGAGATCCTCGGAGTACCACCCCTCTTCTTTGGCGATCGCAACGAACTCCGGATTTACGTCCGGCATCAGCACGCCGGCCTGGTTGCGCATGAACGCAACCGCAAACAACGGTTCGATCCCTGAAGAGCATCCAGCGATGATGGAAATCGTTCCGGTGGGCGCCACGGTCGTGAGGTTGCAGTTCCGGACCATCCGCATGGGCCGGATGCGATCGCCCTTGGCATCGCGCGCGCAGGTCTCATCGGGTCCCCAGATGCTCCGAGGCCATTCTGGAAACACACCGCGTTGACTGGCCAACCGCTCGCTCTCGACTTTGGACTCCTCGTCCACGAAACTCATGAGCCGACGAGCCCAGTCGAGCGCCTCCGGCGTGTTGTACGGCACACCCAGCTTGATCAAGAAGTCCGCCCAGCCCATGACGCCAAGACCCACCCGCCGAATCTTGCGCGAGAGCTCCGCGATTTGTGGCAACGGGTACTTGTTGACGTCGATGACGTTGTCGAGGAAGTGCGTGCACAGATGCACCGCGCCCCGCAATCCGTCCCAGTTGACCTGCCCGTGCTGGACAAACAGGCCGACGTTGATCGAGCCGAGGTTGCAGACGTCGTACGCCAGGAGCGGCTGCTCGCCACACGGGTTGGTGGCCTCGTAGTCGCCCAGGTGCGGCACGGGGTTGAATTGGTTCGCTCGATCGATGAAGAAGACGCCGGGTTCGCCGGTCTTCCACGCCCCATGCACGATCTTGCCGAACACGTCTCGCGCGGACAGCTGTCCGACGACATCGCCCGTGCGAGGATGAATTAGGTCGTAATCCTCGTCGTTTTCGACCGCCCGCATGAACGCGTCAGTAACACCGACCGAGATGTTGAAGTTCGTGATCTGACTCGTGTCATCCTTGCACGTGATGAACTCCAGCACGTCGGGGTGGTCGACCCTGAGGATCCCCATGTTTGCGCCGCGCCGCGTTCCTCCCTGTTTGACCACTTCGGTCGACGCGTCGTAGAGCGACATGAACGACACGGGACCGGATGCGACTCCCATGGTCGAGCGGACGACGTCATTGGCCGGCCGCAGCCGGGAAAAGCTGAATCCGGTACCGCCGCCGGACTGATGTACCAAGGCCATATCGCGGAGCGTGTCGTAGATCCCGCTCTGGCCGCTCGACAGCGCATCGTCCACCGGGAGGACGAAACAGGCCGAAAGCTGGCCGAGCGGCCGACCGGCGTTCATTAACGTGGGGCTGTTGGGCATCCACACGCGAGTCGCCATGAGATCGAAAAACGCCTCGGCGAGGGCCTCGACGGCGCCTTCGCTGGCTCCGTAGTTCGCTTCGGCCGCCGCAACCGTTCGCGCGACGCGAACAAACAGGTCGTACGGCTCTTCGATCGCGTTCCCGTCGTCGTCTTTGAGGAGGTATCGTCGTTTGAGGACCGTCAGGGCGTTTTCGGAGAGCTGGAGTTTTGATCTGCCGTTGAAATCGCCCAGACTTGTCATTCCCGGTCCTCGCTCGGCTAGAGCACGACGGTTCTACCCTAAAATTTACGCTTATGGAGGGGCGACGACGACCGGGAGGGGGCGCCGACGCGGACTCGCAAGCTAGCCTCTTCGATGTCCGACGCAAGAGGGCTCGCAAGTGCCCGCCGGAAGGACCCGAGTGAGAATCCACATCACAAATCTGCTATCGGTGGTTCGCGTGCCGCTCCCAACGCCCGGCCCGATGGTCCCGAGCCAAGTCCACGTAGTGTCGCCAGTTTTCGTCGATTCGCGCTTTGAGCGCCTCCCCGACCGGCCGAACGACCCGAGCCGGAACCCCGAGCACCAGCGAACCAGGCGGCACGTCCATCCCCTCGGTCACCACGGCGCCTGCCCCGATCACCGACCCGGTGCCGATTCGGACACCATTCAGGAGAATGGAGCCCATGCCCACGAGGCATCCGTCTTCGATGGTACAGCCATGGAGGATCGCGCGGTGTCCGACACCGACCCGTGACCCGATCGTACAGGGAACCCCTTCATCCACGTGGATCATCGTCAGGTCTTGGATATTGGTTTGGGATCCAACCACGATCGGCGCCATGTCGCCGCGCAGCACGGCGTTGTACCAGACGCTCGCTTCTGCGTTCAACGTGACGTCACCGATGACCACAGCGCCCGGAGCCAGGTACGCGGTGGGATCGATCACGCGGTTACGGGATGCGGCGGAACTGCACCGTGAGCCGGGCCCAAGCAGCGATTGGGCTGCCGTTCTTGACGGCCGGGACGAAGATCAGGCTGTCGCGCACGAAGCGGATGGCCGAAAGAATGAGCGCCGGTTCGGCTGTCTGACGCCGTCCGCGGAGAATCTGGACCGGGGTGCCGTCCGGCGCCACCTTCACCAGCAGCGACACCGGATCGAGCCGCGCAGACGTCTCTCCGCGCCAGCTGATGAGCGGCGGTCGCTGCGGTGACGGCCGCGAGTCGTAACAGGCTCCGCTCGAAAAGTACTCGGTGTCGGGGGGCTCTTCGACGCAGGGATTCACGGTGGCCGGCGCCGGTATGCGACGCATCGCGACCCGCACGGGCACGGTGTCGCCGCCCGTCAGCGGCACCGTCGCCGAGAACGCTTCGTACCCGCGGGCACTGACCTCGACGAGGTGGTCTCCCGGCTCCAGCCGATGGTGCAATCCCTGCTTCGACTCGCCATCGAGCGACAATTGGGCGGTTCGTGGCAACCCCTCCAGGACGAGGACACCATACACGGGCACGGACGACGCGGCCGTATCGGGTTCGGTGTCCGGCGGAATCGAATCCACTGCTGCAGCCGTCGACAAGGAGTCGGCAACGGCCGTGGGCGCATCGACCGGTACTGAGTCGAGCGACGCCCCCGCTGAATCCGATCCCACGCCGCTCAGCGAATCGATCGACGGCACGGTCGTGTCGGAGGTCACCGCCTGCACCGGGGGCGCGACCGGATCGCGCTGGGCGTCGTTCGCAAACGCCACACCCGGCTGGATTTGTTTCACCAACGACCGCGGAAGCGCTGCGCCCAACCCGACATACCAGTACGTCGCCGCACCGGACACGACAATAACCGCTACCGCCAGCCACGCAACCAGGGCGCGTCTTCCCTTCTTGTCCCGCTGTTTGCGGCGCGAACGACTGACGGATCGTCGTAAGGGTGCCCGCGCCTCTTCCACGACATCCGACACCGTCCCACTCGCGCTCTCCACCGGCTGCGGGGGAAGAACCATGGTCGGGGCAGCAACCCACACAGCCTGCTTCTGGCTCACCCGATCGAGATGCTCGAGCAGTTCTTCAGCCGTTTGGTACCGGTCCGCCGGTTGCTTCGCGACCATCCGTTCGATCACTTCGAACAGGGCCCGGTGCTCGGCCGAGGGAAGCGTCGGCTTTGGCACGTGCTCCATGATGTGCTTCAACCCGATCGCAAACGCGTCTTCTCCGTCGAACGGAACATGACCGGTGAGACATTGGTAACTGACGATTCCGAGCGAGTAGATGTCACTTCGCCCATCGAGCCCCTGCGCGCGCGCCTGCTCGGGACTCATGTACAGCGGCGTCCCAATCGACATTCCCGTCCCGGTCAGTCGCGTCCCGGTCGCCGCCTTGGCAATACCAAAGTCGGTGACGACCGCTCGTCCCGACTCGTCGAACATGATGTTGTCGGGCTTGATGTCGCGGTGGACGATCCCGTTGCTATGCGCGTACCCCAGCGCCGAAGCCGTTGCCGCCAGTACGCCCCGGAGTTCGGCCGGCGCGAGCGCGCCGCGGCTTTCGAGCTGCTCTGCGAGGGATTTCCCACGCAGATACTTCATCACGAAGTAGATGACGTTGCCGGACCGGCCGACACGATAGATGGGAATGATGTTCGGGTGCTCGAGTTTCGCTGCCGTGCGCGCTTCCCGCTCGAAGCGTTCCACGAAATCCGCGTCGAACGCCAACGACGAGGGCAGCACCTTGACGGCGACATCCCGCTCCAGCAGGCGCTCGCGGGCCTTGTAGACGATCGCCATCCCGCCGCGGCCAAGTTCCTTGACAACCTCGTACTCATCGCGGAGCGCGTTCGTCACGACGTCATAGTCGGTGAGCTCTTCGGGCGGAACGACCGCTCGCAGGGGTTCCGTGGGGGCGAGGACCCCGCCACAGGACGGACAAAATTTGGCCGACCGTTCCACCTCGGTTCGGCAATGCGAACAGATCATGTGACAACCCCAGGAAACGACAACCCGAGCGCCGACCTTCAGGCGCAAAGCGCGACTAGCTACGTATAACTTCTACTTGCGCTTGTCGGGTGTGACGCACGTCACGTGCGGGGTCTTCAATGGTGAGAACGAGGCGATATCGCCCCGGTTTGAGCGCCGACAGATCGATGCTCTGACGGACGCGTGTTGCGAGTCCCTCCGATACCTGCTCGAGCGTGAGCGAGACGGGCGTTCGTCCGCCTCCGAAGATCTTTTGGAAGATGCTACCACCTTCTTTCTTGATTTCCACCTTGGCCCGATACGGAGTTCCGTGCGCGAGACCGTGCACTTGGTAGTAGAGTGAAAGAACCGAACCCACTGGAAACGTCGTGAGCGCATTCACGCTCACACTGTCGGACTCCGCCACCCACACGAGCCCGCGGCCTTCCAGCCCCACCACCATATCGCTGACCCTCAACTCGTCAGCATCAAATGCCGGGACGCGCAGGCTATCAAACGCCACGACCTGACCCACGTCCGAACCCGGCTGAGCCAGGAGCACTCTGAAATCGTACACGCCGGGGTCGAGCGCGACTTCGACGACGCCGCTCAAATGTTCGTTGCGCGTCAGCTCGCGACGTGTCGCAAACACACGCGTCGTGTCGAGAAACGCCGCCAGGTCGTTCCGTCCCACCCGGTTTGCCGCAATCCTGAGCTCCAGAGGATAGGCGACGGTACTGCCAACCGTGCTGGCGCTGAGCGCGCGGCCCGGAACAGCGAATGCGAGCACAACGCGGGGCGCCCGGTTCTGGTCAGCAATCATCAATGGCTGAACGACCCCGTCCAACTCCGCTTTGAACCGCAACGGGTAGCTGTCGGTGGTCGTACCTCGCTTCAGCGCGTGGCCGCCGAACCCTCGCTCTTCGGAGATGGCGCTGATCTGCTGGCTCCTGCCGCCGGTCAGCATCTTGCCGTAGACAGGGTGCAGTATCTCCCTCGACTCGACCAGGCCGGCGGCGAACGGCGCGGCCGCGAAACCTTGCGTTTGAAGGGCGAGCGCGGTTTCGAGTCCGAAGACATTGAGCAGGCTTTCGACCAGCTTGTAGTCGGACACCTCGTCGCGAGCAGTGAAGTGAAAGATCAGATCATTCGTGTTCCGGCGGTACAACCACGATTCATTCGGCTCGACGTCCGGAGCGTTGTAAATGGCGCGGCGATCCGGCTCCCCGTGCCGGAGATAGATCAGCCCGCGATCGTCAAACGCCCGTTGTTCCGTGCGAAACGGATTCGTAACATCGTAGCGACGATGCCGGCTCCCCAACTTGTAATGGCGAAGCGCGTAAAAATACCGCCGATAGTGCTCGGCGAGACGTTCACCCGGTCGGCGGACCTCCAAGAGATCGCGGCGTCCCCAAAAATTTGCGAGCCAGGCCTTGCGCCCCTCCGGCGCGCTGGCATCGAACGCGGCGATCTCTTCTTCCGAGGCAATCCACTCGAGATCAGCCCGGAGCAAATCCACGGCGTCAGGGGAATGCAACATGTCGGCGGCCCGGTAATAGGTGGCTTCGGCCTCTTCGCCGCGGTTGACGTAGAACAAGGCGCGCGAGAGCTCGAGCAACCCGACACCGGAGTCACCACCCACTTGAAGCAAACGCCGGAACGCCACCAGCGCCGAGTCACCCTCTCCCAGACTGCGTTCGACCCTACCGCGCGCCAACAGCAACGCCGCGCGATTCCCTGCCGGGGTAACCGACGCCTGCCGGAGCGCCTGGAGCGCGACGCGCAGTCGCGCCTCACGCCCGTGTTCGAGCGCGGTGTTTGCCAGATCGACGACCGCCTCGGAGAACGAGGGATCGAGTTCGGCCGCCCGAGCGAAGGCGTTGGCGGCCTTCGAGAGGGCGTCGGTGCCGAAGATTTCGCGCAGCGACTCCACGAACAGCAGGTCGTGCTCACCGAGCGCGAGTTCGGCAAGCCCCAATCCATACCACGCATATGCCCAGCTCGGCTCCAGATCGGACGCCCACTCGAACTCCGATGCCGCGTCGTCGTAATGCTGTTTTGCCGCCGTCACCTCACCGATCCGGTACGCCAAGAAACCGAGGCGAAGATGGACGAGTGGGTTGTCGCGGTCCGAGCGCGCCGCGTCGATCATGGTGCGTTCGAGTGCCAGAAGGGCACTCGAATCCGTCCGCGCACTCAGCTCCTGTCGAAAACGCTCGACTTCGGCTCGCTGGGCCGGGGACTGCGCGGCCACCGTGCCGACGGCAATCGCCGCGGTCAGAAGCATTACGCATGGGACTCGAACGCTCATGGATCTCTATACCCTTCGAGCGACAGGGCGTTTCGGATGCGACATACCCTCGTCAGAACGACGACCCGACGGTCACGTAGGCGCGGGCATCGCCGCTCGTACTCCCCAGACCGTCGGCCAAGGCGACGGCGGCGCCCGCGCGAATGCGGAGGCTCACCACGTTGCCGATTCCAAGATCGAAGATCGACTCTCCACCGACATCACGATACCTGGTGAGCCGGACCGGCTCTCCCGCATTCCATCCTCCTCCCGCTTCCACAAAGGTGGCAAGCGATACCCGATCGAGTAGCAGCGGCAGTTTCCAAAGGCCTTTCCCAACGGCCACCACCGGGACTCGAAGCTCGATCACCCCCACGGCGGCGCGTGTAAACCGCTCCGTACCGCGCGCGTACCCCCGAAGCGGGAACTTCCGCCGTCCGCTCCCGAGTGTGTACCCAGGCACCAGATCGACGATGTCACCCGAGACGCCGCCAATCGAATAGACGGTCGGCGTCGGACCACCGGTGATCCCTGCCGACGCTCTTCCGGCGAGCACCCAGTGCGCAAATCCGGGCAACGGAATCGCCAGGTAGCCGTTCACCGCCGCACGCACTTCGTGGGACCACCCCGGACCACCCACCTGCCATCGCCGTAACACGATCGCCCCGACCGAGATTCCGTTTTCCGGCGAAATCGCCAGGGCGGGTCGCTCGACCCGTGACGCACTCAGGGAAAGCACCCCGCCCGCGAACGTCCGGTTTGCAGGCGTGAAGTTCAGCGGTTCCGATCCGTCGTTCACCAGAGCGTCTTGCTCCACGAAGGAACCGACCCGAGCCGCGAAGCCGCTCCGCCACCGTCTCCATCGGTATTGGACACCGACCTCGCCCGACCGCTCCCGAAACGAGACCGGAACGGGCACGCCGCCCGCCGAACTGGCGAAGCCCGCGAAGTCCCATGTCTGTCCTGCAGTCGCATCCACCCGCCACGACCTCCACCGGGAATGCGCGAGCGACGCCACCGCCTCGACCCGGCCGTTTCCAGGAGCGACACTCGCGAAGAGGCCGTACTGCGTTCGCCCGACAACGTCCACCCCGGTCGTCAGCATCCCGATGAAGACACCGCCCTCGCCTTCATCGTGGGCGAGCGGAATCCAATAGCGGGGAACGAGCGACGGCCACGGCGCGTACCCGCTTTCGCGAGGCGGCGGTGCTCCGGAAGTCGCTTGTCTCCGGGTCGGCGGGAACCGGGCGGTCGCACCGCTCGTCTCGACGGGCTGAACACGCGTGTCGGCCACGATCGCAAACCCGTCGGCGAGCATCGTACTGTAGAGCAACGTGCCGTCTCGCATCAGTGCGGGCTCCCGCGCACCGCCCGTTACATTCGTGAGCTGCTCCGTTCGCTCCGTCGCGAGATCATAACCGTACACCTGAGGGAGCCCGGTCCGTTCCGACACGAACAACAGCCGGCCCTCCGCCGACCAGGACGGATCCGCGTCGAGGGCAGCATCGGCGGTCACCAGCCGTAGCTCCTCCGGACGACCAACCGGCCAGAGCGTGATGTCCCAGCGTTCGTCGGCGTGTCGCGCGGCGGCGACCCACCGCCCGTCCGGCGAGAGAGCCACGCGTCCCCAGTCGGCGGCAGGGGGGGCCGGGTAGGGGTCGAACGATTGCCCCTCCCCGAGCGTCATCAACACGCGCTTCCCGGTCATGAGACGGATCACTCCGGTCCGGGACTCGGACGACCCGAAGACATCGGTAACTCTCGAACCCCGCAAGACACGTTGCCACGAGCCACCGGGGCGCCACCGGTACAAGTCGCTCGCAATGGTCACGGGAGAGGTAAACTCGAGCTGCGTGACATGGAGTTCGTCGCCGACCCATCCAAGTCCCTGAACGTCGTTAGCACGGTGCGACGCGATCGTCTCACCGTCCAGCCGGTCGACGACGACGCGCTGGACGTTCCGGTCGTCCCGCAGTCGATACGCCACCCGTGATTCGTCCTCCGACAGTCGAAGCAATGGTTCCGAGCGAAGCCCGCGCACCAAGATCGAACCGGGCTCGCTGAGCCGGCCCGAGTTCGCGCGGTCGCGAAGCCGAGCCCACAGCGCATCCACCGGCTCGCCGGTCAGCGGACGGAGCGGTCCGGATACGTTGACGGGGATCAGCTGTCTCGACGTTCGGTCGACAAAAGCGGCAATCACGGAGTCATGCACCGTCGTGCTCGCCAAGTCGAAGAACCGCGATCCCCACGCGTACGGCCGGAACCCGCCCGGCCAGATCGGGTTCGTGAACACGGCGTCACCGGGTGACGGCCACTCGTCTTCCCGAGCCGCCGCCCTGAGAAGCTGCTCGTGAAATCCGCCGCGGAGCCGACCGGCGTCCGTCAAGCGCGACTCGTAGTACGTCGCGAGCCCTTCGTGCACCCATGACGGCTGATACGCGTTCGGAAAGAGACCGGGCGCACGCCCAAAGAGTGTTTGCAACACGCGCCACACGCCATCGGCACGATCCAAATGAAACACATGCGCGAGTTCGTGGGTGACGACCAACCGGAGCCACTCGTCATAGCTCGCCAGCGACACAGAGGGATCGCCCGGCGGGGCCAGATAGACGGTCATGCGGTTCGACGGAAAGAACGAAGCAAATCCGTTGGAGAAATCGACGTCGTCGGAGAGCACGAGATCGATCGTGCCGCGTGGCGGTTTCAGCTCGCGGGAGAGCAACGCATAGGCGTGTTCCGCCACCTCGGCTGCGAGAACCGCGGACGTGGACAACTCGGCTCGGGCGTGTACGCGGAAATGTGCGGTGTGCCATGTGCGCCACTGGCCGCTCGGGTCCACCTGAGCATGCAGGCTTCCGAGTTGCATGATGACGAGGAGAACGGTGACGGCCGTGAATCGCGATTCGCGGCCGTTCACATCGATCGTTTCCTCGTCGCGTGGCTCCTCAGGAACGCGGCGAGACCATCCACGATGCCGCGCGCGTACCGCCACTGGCCGTCCTCGCTTCCCAAGACGGCCTCCTGCTCCGGAATCATCATGAACAATCCTTCGGTGAGCGCGGCGGGCATCCACGTCGGTCGCGCCAAGGCGAGGTCTCCGCGGCCCATACCCAGATCACGAAACCCGAACTGTCTGATGAGTGCGCGGTTCAGGTCGCGCGCCAATCGTGCGCTCCGCGGATGGAAGTAGTACACACTCGTACCATTGTTGACGAACGGGTTCACACCGTCCGGGAGCGCGTTGGCATGGATGGATACCAATACTTCGGCACCAGCGCGTTCCGCAGTTTTCACGCGCGCGGTGAGATCGATCGGTTGATCGGTCTCACGTGTGAGTACGGGACGAGCCCCGAACCGTTCCAACAGTTGCGCCACCTTTCGTGCGACGGCCAACACAACTTCGGGCTCTTTCAATCCGGTGGGTCCGGTGGCGCCGCCCGGCGGATGCCCAGGATCGATGGCAACCACGCGACCGGACAGCGGACGGCCGGGATCGATCGTCGGAGGACGCCGTATGTCGAGGAGCAGGTCGTTTCCCTGCCACGTCGTCCGGTAGCCCCATACTGGTTCCGTGAGATCGACGATCACCTGCGCCTCGTCTTCACGGGGCTGCGCAAACGAAACGAGACGGACGAGGTCGTCGGTCCCGCCGTACTGAATCCAGTCCATGTTCGCCGCAACCCCGTACAGCGTGAGGCGAAGCTGGTCTTCGGCTTCGTCGATGCGAAACGGGATCTGACCGGGCAGCGGCACCCGGAGCCGAAGCGCATCATCACCGGGAATCAGACGAATGGAACTTGTCGTGCCCCGGAGCGGCGGCGTTCCTCGCTGCGCGGGCACCACGTCCGTCGCATCGACCCAGGCCACGCTCGCGCTCGAGAGCTGCAATCGCATCTGACCGTTCCAGCGGCCACTCACGGCGCTGCGCGTCCCGTTCGAAAAGAACCAGTGGTACGTACCGTACGGCGCCGGTCGCCCGGCGAGCGTGCTATCCGTCAGACCGGTGCCGGCGGTATCGTCATCAACCACGACCACCGGCCAGGGCCCTGGCTCGACTACGCCTAACCGGAGTGGCCAGCGAACCCGCGCGGTGTCGGGCCCGCGCGCGGCTTCCACCGACACCCAGAGCGTGTCGTCGTCCGCGGGCAATGAGTCCGGAAACAACACATGCCCGGGATCGGGACCGAGCGGGCCGGCCCACCAGGCCTCGTAGCGGTCCGCTTCCGGTCGCCGAAATCCATCGGTGGGAGCCGTGGTGGCAAACGCGCGTGCTCCCCACGGGACGTCGGCGGCCGGGTGTCGGCCGCGCAGAGGAATCGTACGGCCGTCGGGAAGCCGAAGGTGAACGGTGGCGCCCCGGGCGGCCAACAGCGACAGTCGAAGCCCCTCATCGGGACGGATCCAGCGATCGCCCCGCGGCGACAAGGACGTCGTATCGATCCACACTGCGCTGTTTGGGGGCGTGAACCGGGTCGAGACGGGCGCGTGGAGAACCAGATGGGCCGAATCGTCCCGAGCGACCGCGACGATATCGAATGTGGCAACCGAGTCTCGATCGAGAGGCACCCATGCAATCCAGCCACCCGTGGGATAAACCGGCACGGCACGCCCGTTGACCCGAACGTTGGCGTCGCCGGTCCCAGCCGTCCCAAACACGAACGTCGAATCCACGCTCTGGATTTGGTAGTCGTCCCTGGCGGTCACGACGATCGACTGGCCGACCGAGGCGGTGGTTCCGTCCGTGGGCGGGTAGATCACCCGGAGACC
>JBFIZG010000048.1:0-14631 GCA_041604955.1 Gemmatimonadales bacterium
ACCAAAGTGGTCTCAAAACTGCCTTCGCGAAGATCTACGTCATCGTGACTGAACCGGAGCGCCGCCGCCCACGTCGCGCCCACCTTGGCCGTTACGGTATTTGTGAGGCTCTTCCTGTGACCGGAGTAAAACCCACCGATCGTCACGACCCCGTCGGTGGAGAGGGTCGCGCTCGGGTTGGTTCCGAACCGCCATAGCGTTTCTACGACGTCGTACGTCTCCGTCGGGATCCTGATGTCGTCGGTGATGTCAAACGGGTCTTTCAACCCCTCGCGAATGATGTTGATCCCGGTCGAGAGAAACGCCCCATCGGCGAACGAGACGGCGTTGTCGATGTGAATGTAGCGCGATTCGTTGAACCCGGCGAAGTCGAACCAGTTTCGTACGAGAATGTGCGGTCGCAGTTCCCGGAGCCAGCGGACCCTGGGTATCCGGATCTGCCGCTGCACCCGTCCGATGATGAGTCGGTACTCCGTTCGAGGCAGGAACCCAACCTCCGGGTTGAAGTCCTCGCCCACCTCGCGGTATTGCACGCCCAGATCCCAGTCGCGCGTCTGATACGCGCCCTGAAAGCCCACCGCGTGCTGTCGGCCGTCGAAGCCGGGTGTTTCGGTCCGCGACACGTAGGCGTCGAAGTTCAATGCTTCGCCTACCCCCAGCCGCCCATCGACGGCATACGTCAGGTTGTAATCCGCCGTGGAATCGGTGTTCAGCCGACTCACGATTATGGCGCCGAGACGCGATCGGTTGGGTAATTCCTTGAGCACCCGTCCCACCGAGTAGTTGTTGGCGGGGATCCGTTCTCGAAGTACGCGTTCCGTTTGAATGTTCATGACACCCAACGTCACGCCGCCGGCTTTTCCGGTGAGCCGTCCGCCACCCAAGATCGGCACCGGCTGCCCGTCGTTCCCGATGCCGATGCGTCGACTAAAGAACAGATCCAACCCGAGTTCGCTTCCGGCCTGTGGGGTGCCGACAGAAAAGGTCCCCGCGTTTTCCAGAAAGAACGGTCGCTTTTCCGGAAAGAAGAGACTGAACCGCGTCAGATTGATCTGCTGTTCGTCGACCTCGACCTGGGCGAAGTCGGTATTGTACGTCAAATCGAGCGACATGCTGGGCGTGAGACCGATCTTCGCGTCGCCGCCGAACTCGGCGGTCACATCGGTTTCCGCGCTGAGTTGGTAGTCACGATGCGCTGAAGACAGAGCGTAGGGTGTGATGGCGACCGTACGGCGGACCGGTGCCTCGATACCGGTCAGCGTCCCAGCCTCGGAAACGCGATACAGCGTGTGCTGGCGGCCGATCGGAGCCCAGAACGCCTGTTCGTTCTTCCGCCGAATCGTGCGGGAAATGTTCATACCCCACACCTGGGGGCCGCCGCCCCCATATCGCAGCGTCGAGAAGGGGATACGAAACTCGCAATACCATCCCCGCTCGTCCGACGACGTCGCGACTTCCCAGCTGCCGTCCCAGTTGAGGTTGAAGCCGCCTCCGGAGCCGCTTTGTTGCCGCCGTGAAACACTCAAGCCACCCTGGCCTTCCTTCGTGACCTGACCGTCGTACTCGATCGCTGCCGGCGTGGTGCCAAACACAAAGGCGTTCTGCCGGTCGCGATAGGTATCGAGTACGATCACGAGCGCGTCGGACGCCGAGAGATTGGTATCGCGCCGCTTTTCACCAAACACGATCCCAGCCGGATCCCGGTCGAGCATCCATCCACCGACGTAGATGGCCTCTCGGTCGAACAGGATGCGGATCTCTGTCCGCTCAGTACTCGATTCGCCCTCCAGGGGCTCGTGCTGGACGAAATCCGAAATGATGGGAGCGGTGGTCCAGATGGATTCGTCGAGCCGCCCGTCGATGGTCGGCGCCTGCGCCGTTCGGACGGCGATCGCGGCGCGGGTGGCTCCATCTTCAGGGGCGGCGCTGTCCTGCGCGGCGAGCGGACGTGACAAGCCTAGCAGCGCGGTCACGAGCACTCGGCCGCAGCGTCGCGCGATCACCAGATGGAAGCCCGGGAGGGACTATGGCATCCGTCCCAGTCAGCGTCCGTCACTTACTCCCCGCTGGCGTTTCTGTGCCTCGACCATGCGCGCCACGTCCGCCAGCAGCATCTTGGCATCGTACACGATGCCGTCTTTGATCGTATAGACGATTCCGCCTTTTCGCTCTGCCTGTCCTGTCTCGTCATTGAGCCGGACCACTCCGGTCCCGTACAACACCTTTAAATCCTCGATGGGGTTTTCATCTACAACAACGAGATCCGCCAAAAATCCTTCTCGCACGACGCCGAAATCGATGGGTTGGCCTTTTGGCTTCATGAGTGTTTCGGCACCGTGCATCGTTGCGCCACGAATGACCTCGAGCGGATGGAAGCCTCCTTCTTGCAATAGCTCCATCTCCTCGATGGTCGAGAACCCAAAGAGATTGTAGATAAATCCGGCGTCGGAGCTGACCGTGACCCGGCCGCCGATGTCCTTGTAGTCGTCGAGCATCTCCATCCAGAGGCGATAGAAGTTCTTCCAGGCGATCTCGTCTGCCGCAGTCCACTTGTAGTAATACGACCCGTGATTGGTGCGACTCGGTTGGTAGAAATCCCACAAGGACGGCAGGGTGTATTGCTCGTGCCATTCCGCCGTGCGCGCCCGCATGACGTCGCGGCTCGCGAGGTACGCGGTCATGGTGGGGTCCAACGTCACGTCGAGGTCCTTCAATTCCTGAAGCATCGCGTTCCATTCGTCGCTGCCTGGCGGATGGATGAGATCCCACTGGCGAGCGACTTGACCAAATCGATGCTGTTCGTCGCTGTAGTTCATGTCGGCGGGCCAGGGTTGCACGTCGTGGTCGTCGTAGATCGCCTCGAACAGCCCGTAGTAGTGCGTGACGCTGCCAAGCCCGAGACGCGCTGCGTCGATCGCGTTCATTTGGGCGACACCGGTCTGCGCGAGATGCGCGGTCGATCCGAGGTTGTGTTTCTTGGCCTCGTCGAGCAGCGCCGCCATGATTGTGGGCGGGTGCGCGCCCAGCTTCAGACCGTCGATGCCCGCGTTGGCAGCCCACTGTACCCAGGCCCGCGCGTCCTCGGGTGTCCGTATCGGACCGCCGTCCCATCCACGTCCCGGACGATCGTAGACGAACATGCGGGGCGCCGTGATCTCGTTCTTGGCACTCCGGTCGCGCTCGCTGAGGGACCAATCGGTCGGCCCGAAGGCTACGCCTCTCCCCGTGGTTATGCCGTGAGCCATCCAGAGCTTGTACACGTACTCGGCTTCGGGCGCCTTGGGGACGCCGCCGGTGTGAAGATGGAGGTCGACGAACCCCGGCAACACGTACATGCCGGTGGCGTCGATCTCGCGAGTCGCGTCCTGGGGACGTTCAGTTGGGTCGATTGGTACATTCGGTACACCGACGCCGACGATGCGAGCGATGCGATTTCCTTCAACCACGACGTCGGCCGGCCCCCTGGGAGGCGCACCGGTTCCATCGATAACGATGACCCCACGAAGAATGAGACGCTCGAAGGGTCCTTCACCCTCATCGGGCGGCCGATCGGGCGCAGGTAGTACTTGTTGTGCTGCGAGCGAGCCGGCAACGACGAACATCATCGCCGCACCCGACGCCACGCTGCGCCGGCACGTCTGCCAATACGTGAGGTTCCGGGTCATCGACGCCTCCTCGAGTCCGTGCGACCAGTCTGGAGCGAGTCCCTGGAGAACGACCTAAGAAAACGGAAATCCGTGCGCTCTGCAACGATCTTCTGCGGCGCCCTTGACCGAGAGCCCGTGGGTCTTATCTACCTTCGATGAGGTTTGCGAAGATGAGAGAGCGAGTCGCGATGAACCCGAGCCACATGCTCGAGAGGCGGCCCCGGCGTGGCACTCGATAACTGTCCCAAGTGTAACCGTAGGGTTCTCAGTGTGGCGACCGTCTGCCCACACTGCGGGTTCGGCTTGTCCGCGTACCGGAAACGGGGGCAAATCGAGTGCCGAAAGTGTGGCTATGAAATTTCGGCCAAACAAGCCGACTGCCCGCATTGTGGGACCTCCTCCCCTGGAAGCAGGTATCCGACGTGGGTTGGGCCGTCCCTGGCGCTGGTAGCCTTTGTCTTGTTAGCCGGAGCTGCGGTCTGGACACAGCTCGACCGATTCAGACCGTCCGGATTCGTGGCAGAGGTCGGCGACACGGTGGCTGCGGAGATTCCAGCAGGCGACCTGACCGCGCCGCCCGCGATGAGCCCAGTTCGTGAGGGGCGGACCGGCCCCGCGCTTACGCAACCGGAACTGAACTATGTGACCCAGTTCCGGTGGACGTCCACCTGGGTGAACGTCCGGTCGGAGCGAAGTGGCGACACGCCAGTGGTCCGCACGTTGAACCCCGGTGAGCGGCTCCAAGTCGACAGCCTGGCGAACGGCTGGTGGCGCGTGTACATCGACGGTCAGTTCCAAGGGTACGTAGCGAACCGTTTGCTCCTGGAAGAACCGCCGTTTCAGTGAGTGTGGCGAGCCAGGGGTGGTGGTGAGTAGTGAGTGGCAAGTGGAGCACGATGCAGTCCCATGCTCCACTCACCACGTACCACTCACGACGTTCCCTAGTTGCTACTGCCGCGTTCCCGTCATGGGCGTCAGCGTGGGATACGTAATTCCCAACTGCTCCAAGTAGGTGTTGAAGCGAGTCTCGTCGAAGTAGAACGCTTCGAGTTGTGGCCGGAACCGCGCCATAATGCCCTCGTTCAACTCGATGGCTGGCTTGTCCTCGGCGCTGATGAACGGCGTGTACTGCATGTCCTTCGTCTGAACGTCCCTGAAGTACGTCCACGCCTCTTCGACGATCTCCGGCTTCGTGAACATCTCGAGTGCTGTCATGGCCAGCGCCTTCGCCCCGGCGGTCGCGCCCTTATGCGCGATCGGGGTCGCCATGGCGATCCCGCTCGACCAATGATGCCCCGGAAGTCCGGGAATGTTGGATGGGAATCGCATGGTCACGGTGGGAACGTTCCACGAGATGTCGCCGATGTCATCCGAGCCGCCGCTCCGCCTCACCTCCGGTGGTTTCCCGAGGTCCGCGAGCTCGGTACGGAGCCCAACGGTGTCGCTTCCCATCTCGGTTTGGACGGCTTTCGCCAGCATCTGATCCGCCTCGCTCCACTCCGGCAGACCCACTTTCTGCATGTGTTCGTACATCGCCTCAGCGATCGGCCTATTGAAATGACGGGGCCACGCGGTGCCCAGAATGCGATACGTCATCTCGGTATCGGTCATTGCCGCTGCAGCCTCCGCCATCTTGATTGCGATCTCATAGTTCCGCTTGATATCGGGATAGTCGAGTTCGCGGATGTAGTACCACACCGATGCGCGCGAGGGTACGACGTTTGGTTGATCGCCGCCGTCGGAGATCACGTAATGCGACCGTTGGACCGGACGCAGGTGCTCCCGTCGGAAGTTCCATCCGACGTTCATGAGTTCGACCGCGTCCAGCGAACTCCGTCCCCTCCACGGCGATCCGGCGCCGTGGGCCGCCTGACCTTCGAATGTGAACTCCACCGAGACGAGGCCGGTGCCGGTGCCTTGACCGTAGGAAACACTCAGGTTGTTACTGACGTGCGTGAAGATCGTCGCGTCGACGTCCTTGAAGTACCCATCACGCACGAAGTAGGCTTTGGTCGCAACCAGCTCTTCGGCGACACCGGGCCACAACACGAGCGTTCCAGCGATGCCCTCCCGCTGCATGATTTTCTTCAACGCAATTGCCGCGGTGACGTTAACCGCCGATCCGGAGTTATGACCCTCCCCGTGTCCGGGCGCCCCCTCGACGATGGGGTCATGATACGCGACTCCAGGCTTTTGACTCGATTTGGGAATGCCGTCGATGTCGCTCCCGAATGCGATGACGGGCTTGCCAGACCCCCAGCGCGCGATCCACGCCGTGGGGATACCGGAAATCCCCTCTTCGATGCTGAAGCCGTTTTCCCGAAGGATGGAGGTGACGTACCGGGACGTCTCAAACTCTTGAAATCCGAGTTCGGAGAAGCTGTAGATCTTGTCCACCATGACCTGGGTCAACTTGGCCATCGCCTGAACCTCTGCGGCCACCTCATCCATCAGGTCATCCAGCGCGCGATCGTTCGCCATCCGGGCGGATGTCCCCTGGGCGACGACTGATGCGGGAATGGCGACGAGGAGCGTGAAGGTCGTGAGTAAGCGTTTCATGATCCCGTCCTGAGTTTGACTGTTGGCAAGAGGATCTCTCGTTATCGTCTTCAGCGCGCGCAGGTCAGTGCGCGACCTCCGTCTATCGCGACGGTTTCGCCCGTGATCCATCCAGCTTCAGGAGACGCGAGAAACGTCACGAGCTGAGCGATCTCCTCTGGGCGTCCCACGCGTCCCAACGGATGCGTGCCTTTGCTGTGATCGAGAAACGCCGTGTACGCGTCCTCGTCCATTCCTCCAGCGCGGTGCAACTCCGTTCGTACCACTCCCGGGTTGACCGCGTTGACCCGTACACCGTCCGCGGCAAGCTCGAGCGCCAGACAGCGCGTCAACTGATCCAGCCCGGCTTTGCTCACGCAATAGGCGAGCACTCCGGGGAACGCGCGGGGGCCCGCCACGCTGCTCACGTTCACGATCGTACCCTGGCGTTCCTTGAGTAGCGGAATGGCCAGTCGGGATAGATCGTAGACGGTCCGGAGGTTGATGTCCATGGTGCGGTCCCAGGCGGCAAGATCCGTATTGTCCCAGGTCCCGGCGACCAGAGTTCCGGCTGCGTTTACGAGGATGTCGAGTCCCGCCAGATCGTTCGTTGCGGACTCGATGAGAGACGCTCGGAAGTGGGGGTCGGTCAGGTCACCAGCAATCGGGATCGACCGGCTTCCGGCTCCAATCTCGTCGGCGAGCTGTCGCAGAGAAGCGTCCCGGCGAGCGGTTATGACGACCGTCGCCCCGGCCTCCAGGAGGAGACGGGCTGTTGCGCGCCCTATACCGCTGCTCGCCCCGGTGACGAGGGCGGTCTTGCCGGCGAAACGTGTCATTGGCACTCAAGATGCACCGAGTGGTGTCGGGACGGCAAATTACTGTTGGGAGCCGGAGTTCTCGGCCGAGGAGGGAAGGTTGGAGCGAGGGCAGACTGGGGCGACGCATCCGCCGCCCGTTCGCCCTCGAGCATCACTTCACGTCTGACTCCGCATCAGCGGGGCGTCTCGGTCCGCGCCGGAATCGCTGCGGTCGGGAGCGTGGGCCAAATCCCCGGCCGCCTCGGTTCCACTCCGGAGCGCCGCCACGGAAACCACGCCCCGGCCGAACGCCTCGTGTACCGGGACCACGAAACCCGCGTGGGCTTCGGCCCTGAAAGCCGCGCCCTCTTGCCATCGAGCGCCGTCCGACTGAGGGGAGCTGTCCTTGTTGTGCCTCGGTGAGAATGCCATTGATTCGATTGCGATACTCGTCCCGCCGCGCCTGTGCTGCCTCACGCTGTGTACGCGACAGTGTTCGAAGCTCGGCAAACGCCGCGGTGTCTCCCGCCTGGACTCGCGATCGAAGCTCCATAGTGGCACCCATCTGCGTGCGCCGCGCTGCCAATGTCTCCTTCCGAAGCTCTTCGAGATCCGATATCTGGGCTTCCGTCAAGTTCAGGCGTTCGCGGGCCCGGAGGATTTGTTCAGCGCCCAACTGGCCAACCGCAGGACCTCTGCCTCGCCTGCCCCGCTGCTGGGCCTCAAGCGCCTGCGTCGACAGAGTGAGGACCGCCAGTAGCGCCACGCCCGCCTTTATGATCTTCATTGTAGCCTCCGCTCCAGATTCAAGCCGCGGACACGGGTCACGTGTCCCTCTACAGTGGTATACGTCGACGTGACCCGATTGTTAAGGCGGGAGCCGGGGGAACATCGAACGTCGAACATCGAACATTCGACATCGAACAACCGACGTCCAACGCTCAACGGAGCCGGGAGGGGAACCTGGAACCAGAATCGGAGACCAGGTATCCAAAGCAAACGTCCGATATTGCGGTGCCGGGCTCAATCCGATCACCCGGCGCCGCGGTACCCGCGACGCTACGAGAATCCCAACGACGTCACCCGGTCATGGACGTCAGATACTGGGCAGCGAGCGCTGATGCGGCCCTACCAGGCGATTCCGTAATCGTCGCCGTAGTTGCTCGACCCACCCCACATCGTTCCATGGGCCCAGTCGAAGAAAATGGCGTTGATCGGCCCGGACGTGCGGCTCCGGAACTCGAGATCGTATCCCATGTCTGCCAGCTCGGCCCGCACCCATGGTGGAACGGATTCGTTCAGGATCAGACGGCCAGGCTCAGAGCTGTGTTCCCCGAAAGAGCTGCGAATCTGAAAGCTCGTGATGTTGGGGGCTTCGACAGCCTGTTGCACGTTCATACCGAACTCGACCATGTTGAGAAAGAACTGCAAGAGATTCTGATCCTGTGAATCGCCTCCTTGCACGGCAAACGATAAGAACGGTTTTCCGTCCTTGAGCGCGATACTCGGTGTCAACGTGGCTCGCGGACGCTTGCCGGGTTCCACCACGTTGAAGGGATTCTGCCGCTCGTCCAGCACGAAGCTCTGCATGCGTTGGCTCATGCCCACTCCCGTCCGCCCCGCGATGCTCGCCGGAATCCACCCGCCGCTCGGCGTAATCGAGACGACCCAGCCGTTCTCATCGGCGGTCTGTATCGACGTGGTTCCCGCGAAGAACCCCTCATCGAATGAGCGTTGCTCTTCAAATGCCTGTGCCGCGGAGCCATCGGGTGACGTGGTGGGCGCGACCATGTTCCACTGCTCGATGAGATCGAGGTACGGATTGGTCTTGCCCTCAAACGGGTAGGGGTCTCCCGGCAAGACGTTGGGATCGTTCTTTGTCCATTCGATCTGTTGGAACCGTTGTTTCGCGTATTCCTTCGAGAGCAGGCCTTGCATCGGTTCGGCGGGCGGGAAATACGGATCGCCATAGTAGAAGTCCCGGTCGGCGAATGCCAAGTTCATCGCCTGATACAGCGAGTGGATATATCGCGCGCTATTGAACCCCATCGGCTTGAGATCGACGTTCTCCAAGATGTTCAATGCCTGCAACAGCACCGGGCCTTGCACCCAACTCGTGAGTTTGTACACCTCGATCCCCTTGTACGTGGTACTCACGGGTTCCTCGATGTAGACCTGCCAGTTCGCGAGATCCTCCATCGTGTGAAGGCCACCCTGCTCACGTGATCCCCGGACGAACTCTCGGGCGATGTCGCCTTTGTAGAAGCGATCATACGCCGCGTAGATCGCCTCTTTTCTGCTCTTGCCCTCAGCAAGTGCTGCTTGCTCGGCATCAACCAGTTTCTGGAGCGTGGCGAGCAGATCGGGTTGTCGGAAGATCTCACCGCCCCGCGGTGCTTCTCGTTCCTCCCCCAAGTGCGGCAGGAACGTGGTCTTGGAGTACGGCCACTGCTTTATCAACTCTTTGCGGCGCTCGATGTTGTCGGCGGTCGATTCCTCGATGGGATAGCCGTCGGCCATCTGCATCGACGGGGCGAGCACCTCCGCCAGACTCAACGTGCCAAACTCCGCAAGCATCACCATGAGGCCCCCCGGCGTCCCAGGGGTGACTGCGGCGAGCGGGCCGTACTCGGGAGGGTAGGGCATTCCCTGGCCGCGAAAGAACTCCGGCGTGGCGCCAGTCGGTGCGACGCCGAGCGCGTTGATGCCGCGAACATTGCCGTCGCGAGGGTCATAGATCAGCGCTTGTGTTTCTCCACCCCAACTGAGCACGTCCCACATTGTGGCAGTGGCGCCCAGCATCGCGCATGCAGCATCGACCGCGTTCCCACCCTGGTGAAACATCATCGCACCGGCGGTCGCGCCGAGCGGTTTTCCGGTGATGGCAACCCAATGGCGGCCGTGCAGCACGGGTTTTTGAGTACGCTGGGCGATGGCGTCAGCCGGCAGCAACAGGGTCAACGCCAGGAACACGAGCCAGGGTGTTCGGGCTGGAGAGCGCGGAGCGGTTTGCATCTCGACCTCTTGGGGTAAGGAGCCGGCGAGGATTTCAACTCTCCTAAGTTACGTGGATCGTCGGTTCCGGCAATCGCCGCCGTCAGCAGGTGGAGTGGAAGAGGCCTCCGACCGGTTGGGTTTCGCTCAAGTCATTGTAGAGGCGGGCCGCGTCGCGCGTTGGTAAGACGTGGGTTGGGATGTTGCGGCTGGAGAGCATTTCCAGCGTTTCGAGGCAAACCTGGAGTTGCTCCTGCATTCCCTTTGACAGGACGACGACCGACGCGCCCCGGTCCAGGAGTTCCGCGACGTCCGCAGGCTGAATGCCCGGAACGTGTCGCGTGCCCGTTTCGCGCCAATCCCACTCTCGGCCACCCCCTGGGTAGAGTTTCGCATCCTTGAACGACTCTCCGTCGATCTCGATGCGCCCCCAGGAGAGGGAGGTGATACGGGGAGATGAGACGGCTTCTCTCAACGCGCCGATGTCGGCGTACGATCTGATACCACCTTGAAAACCTGGTCGTGCGGTCGCGCTCGCTCGATCACTTTAATGGCGATCTCGTCGCTGGGATTTGCCTGTTCGATTTTCCGGTGATCGACCTCCATTGACGTGACGGTTTCGGTGAAATCCGTCGTGTGGCCGGCGAAGTGGAGTTTGTCTCCGAGGTGCAGATCTCCCTCGGTGACTTGCACAACGGCGACACGGGGTCCATTGAAGTAGTGGGTGACGGTTCCAACGAGTTGCTCTGTCATGAGACGGTCTCCTTCGCATAGGGATCGGTCTCAAAGACCATGATCTACGCGGCCCTGCAGGATCTCCCAGCGCGCGTTGACGTCGGCTTGGGTGCGCAGGATGTCTTCGGACGTGAAATGGCGGAAGCGGCCCTGCTTGACGAGGTAGGGCTCGACCGGTTCTCCGGGGTGATCGACGGTGAAGCGCCAAGTACGCCCGTTCTCGACCTCCATGAGCGGAAACACCCGGTTACGGACCGCCATCCGCGCCAACTCGATCGTTTCGTCGTCTGCAAATTTCCACCCTGGGGGGCATGGCGCAAGGATGTGGAAGAAGCGCATGCCGCGGATGCTTCGGGCTTTTTTCACCTTCTCCAAGAGATCGGCGGGATAGGCCACGGACGCGGTTGCGGCATAGGGGATTCCGTGGGCCGCCATGATGGCGAGGATGTCCTTCTTGGGATGCGACTCGGGGTGTTCGGCCGGGGTTGTCGTGGTCCAGGCGCCGAGCGGCGTTGCGGACGAGCGTTGAATGCCGGTGTTCATATATGCTTCGTTGTCGTAGCAGCAGTAGATGATGTCCTCGTTTCGCTCCGCCGCTCCGGAAAGCGCTTGAAGTCCGATATCGAACGTACCGCCATCCCCCGCCCAGGCCATCACGGTCGTATCCGCATCCCCTCGCATTGAGAGCGCCGCTTTGATGCCCGAGGCGACGGCGGCTCCGGTCTCGAACGCTGTGTGATACAGCGGTACTTGGAGGGAAGACTGCGGCCAGGGGCCGGCGATGATCGACCAACAGCAGGCCGGCAGCACCACGATGGTGTTCGGGCCCAGGCCCTTGAGCACGAGACGCATCGCGATGGGTGCCGCGCACCCGGGACACGCGAGGTGACCAGAGTGGAGGTATTCCTCGTTCGGAATCACGTCCTTGATGAGCACCTGACTCATTGTCCCACTCCAACCCAGAGATCTTCACGCTCCGGCCGAACGGCCGACCGCGTGCTGTCGATGATCCCGTCGATCACCTCCGGTGTCACGTCCCGTCCGCCGATGCCCACGATGTACCCAAACACCTCCGGCCGTAGCATGGGATTCACATCGTACAGCGCCGATCGCGTCTCCTCTGCGAAGATCCCAGCGTGGCCGGGCGAGATGTTCCGATCGAGTACGGCAACGCGGTCGGCGCCCCGCAGGCACCGACGCAGCGTCTCGGTGGGAAACGGACGGAACAGCTTTACCTTGACCAGCCCCACAGCCTCGCCCCGTTCTCGACGGCGATCGACCACATACCTCGCCGTCGACGTGATCGTCCCCGATGTCACTAACAACAGTTCGGCGTCATCGGCATGGTACGCCTCAACGGCCGGGAAGCTTCGGCCGACGTGTTCCTTCCACTCGAGGTCACACTCCTCGAACCGAATGAGTGCGGCCCGCATGGCCTCCTGCTGGTCCCAGCGCATCTCCATGTAGCTGTCAGGACGTACCAAGGCGCCGAACGCTGACGGGTGTTCGACGTCTAGGCGGAGCTTCGCCTCCCTCTTGGGTAGGAACGCGTCTACCACGTCTTGCTGTGGGATGTCCACCGGCTCTGCGGTGTGGGAGAGATAGAATGCGTCGAGCACGATCATCACAGGCAGATCCACGGACTCCGCGAGCTTGAACGCCTGGATCGTGGTATCGAGTACCTCTTGGTTCGTTTCGCAGTAGAGCTGAATCCAGCCGGTGTCGCGTTGTGACAAGCTGTCGTTTTGATCCGCCCAGATGTTCCACCCCGGCGCCATCGCGCGGTTGATATTGGCCATGACGACGGGATGTCGCCCGCCGGCGGCCCAATGAAGCATCTCGTGCATGAGTGCGAGCCCTTGGGATGACGTCGCCGTGAACGTGCGGGCGCCGACCGCGGCGGCCCCGATACACGCCGCCATCGCCGAGTGCTCGGACTCTACCTTGATGAAGCGTGCGTTCAGCCGTCCCGAAGCGCACATTTCCGACAGTTCCTCAACCACTTGCGTCTGTGGCGTAATTGGATAGGCTGAGATCACTTCCACGCGTGAAAGCTGCGCACCCCAGGACACCGCGTGGTTCCCGACGAGCACTTTCTTCATGGCAGCCCCTCACGGGTCATCGTCATCGCGCCTCGCGGGCATTCGGCGGCACAAATGCCACATCCCTTGCAGTGGTCCATGTCGATTTCGAAACCGCCGCCGTCGGGACGCCGTGAAATGGCGATGTCCGGGCAGAAAATGAGACACAGCTCGCACTGATTGCACACACCGCAGTTGAAACACCGGTTCGCTTCTCGTTGGGCGGTGTTCCGGTCGAGCCCACGGTTGACCTCGGTGAAGGTGTGCTCTCGGGACCACCCCGAGAGGAACCGATCGGCATGGTGCTCTTGGAGCGCGAAGTGACTGAGATTGAGCTGCGCCAACTCGACCACGTCGTTGATTGGGGACGTACGAGAGATTCGGTCGTTTCCCAACCACCGAGCCGCGCTCACGTTCCCGTCCTTTCCAAAGCGCAGTTCCGCTATCTCGTCGCTGTCGCTTGCGTCGTGTACGCGCGGAGTCAACGCACGGTCGATCCCGATGGCAGCGCGCTTGCCGGAGCCCAGCGCCCACGCAACACTTCGCGTCTGATCCGTGACGTCACCGCCCGCGAAGACGAGTGGATGGTTCGTCTCGCCCAATTCGTCCGTGCGTACGGTTTCCTCGGTGTGCGCGATGTCGCCAGGGAGGAACTCGAGCTTCGCTACCTCGCCGATGGCGCTCAAGACGGTGTCGGCCTGAACCGAGAATTGTCCCTCTTCGGTTGGGATAGGACGCCGTCTACCCGATTCGTCCGGTTGGCCAAGTCGCATCCGCACGCACTCGAGGCCGCGAAGGGTTCCGTCAACGGTGCGTGTGGCACGAGGCGCCGCCAGGAACGTGAACTGAACGCCCTCCCGCTCCGCCTCCGCGATCTCTTCTGCAATCGCCGGCATCTCGTTCCGCGTCCTGCGATACAGCACAACCGGCTCCGAACCGAGCCGGAGAGCGGTCCGGGCGCAGTCGATGGCCGTATTGCCCCCACCGACGACAATGACCCTGCGACCGAGATCTGGTCGCGCGCCCTGGTTGACCCGCTTCAGAAAATCCAGACCCGATTGCACAGCGGGTACACTCTCTTCCGCGATCCCGAGCGGTCGGGCCCTGTGTGCTCCGACCGCCACAAAGACGGCATCGAATGCGGCCAGCGCGTCCCACGTCAAGTCAGTTCCGACGGCGACACCGCACTCGATCTTCACCCCCAGCGCGCGTATGCGATCGATCTCACCGTCGAGCACGTTTCTCGGCAATCGGTATTCCGGGATACCCAACCGAAGCATCCCGCCCGGCTCCGCTGCCTCCTCGAAAACAGTCACCTCGTATCCGAACCGCGCGAGATGGTACGCACACGCGAGCCCGGCCGGACCGGAGCCAATGATGGCGACGGTTTTGCCTCTGGTGGGTGCACGCTCACTGGGTCGTGCCTCCAGCAACAGGTCCCCGAGCATTCGCTCAACCGCGTGGATCGACACCGATTCGTCGAAGTGCCGCCGGTTACAGCTCGCCTCACACGGGTGATCGCAAACACGCCCGGTGACGGCCGGCATGGGGTTTTCATCGAGGAGCAGCTCTCCGGCTTCGACGACACGCCCCTCCCGCAGGAGGTTCATGTACCCTTCGATGTCGATGCCGACGGGGCAGCCCGCATTGCATGGTGCTACGCGGTCGTGGTAGCTGGGCCGGATGTACTTCCAGGATCCGGTGCGGTTGGCAAGCGTGGATGCGTTGCTCACCGCAACGATAGGCCTGGCAGGCCGGCGGCCATTTGCATGCGCCCAGCTAGACATGTGCGGGTTCTCGCGGCGTGGTTGCGCGGACTGCCGCCGCGGCCTCGCG
>JBFIZG010000049.1:0-14544 GCA_041604955.1 Gemmatimonadales bacterium
GCCGTCAAGGCCGGAACCGTTTGGGTCAATACGTATAACCTGTACGACCCTGCCGCTCCGTTTGGCGGGTTCAAGGCAAGCGGGTTCGGCCGCGATCTCGGACGCGAAGCATTGGACGGGTACACGGAGGTCAAGACCGTGTGGATGGGGTTATGAAAGGCGGTAAAGGCGGTAAGGGCGGTATGGGGGGTACTCCTCACCCGGCACATCGCTCAGGTAGTTGGCGCCCTACCTCCCTTACCGCCTCTACCGCCCCTACCGCCTCTACCGCCCCGAGCGCGGGGTGAGGCGGGGTAGCAATGACTGACGCCCTTATTTGTTCCGCGGTTCGAACACCCGTCGGGAGCCACGGGGGCGTGCTCGCAAGCGTGCGTCCGGACGACCTGGCTGCGGTTGCCGTGAAGGCAGCCGTGGACCGCGCCGAGTTCGATCCATGCCACCTGGAAGACGTCATTCTCGGTTGCGCCAACGGCGCCGGTGAAGACAACCGGAACGTCGCGCGAATGGCCTCACTGCTCGCGGGGTTTCCCATCGAAGTTCCCGGGCAGACGGTGAACCGGCTCTGCGGTTCCGGGCTCCAGGCGGTGGCGAGCGCCGCCCACGCCATCCGAGCGAACGAGGGCGATGCATTTGTCGCGGGCGGTGTCGAGAGCATGACGCGTGCGCCGTACGTCATGCTGAAGCCCGCCGCGGCCTGGGATCGCCGCGTGCCGGAGGTCGCGGATACCACCGTGGGGTGGCGGTTTGTGAACCCGCGGATGCCCACCGACTGGACCATCTCGTTGGGGAACACGGCCGAGAAGGTAGCGTCGCAATACGGAATCACGCGGGCCGATCAGGACGAGTTTGCCTATCAGAGCCAACAGAAGGCGAAGCTCGCCCAAGAACAATGCGTGTTTGCCGAAGAGATCGTCCCGGTCACGGTTCCCCAACGAAAAGGCGACCCGGTCGTCGTCGAGCGGGACGAGCATCCCCGACCGGACGTTAAGCTGGAAAAACTCGCGAAGTTGAAACCGGCCTTCGCCAAAGCCGGAACGGTCACGGCGGGCACATCGAGCGGGATCAACGACGGCGCAGCGGCACTCCTCGTCGTGGGCGCGGGATCCTCACAGGCGGCCGGGCTCGAGCCCCTCGCGCGAATCGTTGCGACGGCGGTCGTGGGCGTGGACCCGTCGTGCATGGGGATTGGACCGGTACCGGCAACCCGTAAGGTCGTGGAACGCGCCGGAATCAGTCTTCACGAGATCGACCTCGTTGAACTCAACGAAGCATTCGCGGCCCAAGCGATCGCGTGTATTCGTGAGCTCGAGCTCGACCCGGCACGCGTCAACGTCTACGGAGGCGGGATCGCGCTGGGGCACCCGCTCGGCGCAACCGGCGCAAAGATTCTCACCACGCTGGTACACGCGCTCCGCCGGACCGGCGGCCGCTACGGGCTGGCAACCATGTGTATCGGCGTGGGCCAAGGCATTGCCATGATCGTGGAGCGCACGTGAGCGATTACGAATTCATTCTCTTCGACGTCGCGAAGGGAGTCGGAACGGTCACGCTAAACCGGCCCGACAAATTGAACGCGTTTGCCGGCCGGATGCGTCACGAGCTGGCCGATGCCGTCAAGGCCGCCGCCAATCACGACGACGTACGGTGTCTGGTCATCACGGGAGCCGGTCGAGCGTTCTGCGCGGGGGCCGACATCGGGTACATGAAAGAGCTGCTCGCGAACGGAGACGAAGCGGCCTTTGCCGAACTGGTCGAAGCCGGACGCCACGTGGTCACGACCGTTCGCTCGGTTCCAAAGCCCGTCATCGCAAGCGTCAACGGACCTGCTGCGGGTGGCGGCGCCAACCTCGCGCTTGCGTGTGACATCCGGATCGCCTCGGACCGGGCGTCCATCGGGCAGACGTTCAATCGCATTGGACTCCATCCTGATTGGGGTGGGACCTACTTCCTCCCGCGAATTGTCGGGGCGTCCAAGGCGCTCGAACTCATTTTTTCCGGTGAAATGGTGCCGGCAGACGAGGCGGCACGTGTTGGCCTGTTCAATCGAGTGGTGCCGCACGACGAGCTACAACCGGCAACTGCCGCGCTGGCGGCGTCACTCGCCGCGAAGCCGCCCAAAGCGCTCTCGCTTGCCAAGCAAGCGGTTTACGAGAGCGAGCGCCACACGCTCACTGAAATGCTGGACACTGAATTGGAGCATCAGCTTCGTTGCTTTCGGAGCGAAGATGCGAAAGAAGGCCTCCAGGCCTTTCTCGACAAGCGGGAACCCATGTTTCACGGTCGATGAGGAGCGTTATCTATGCAGAAAGTTCATAACTGGGACGACTGGATCGACTACTTCCGCCACTGGCAAGATGCCTTGGGGTTTGACCGCAAGGAACTCACGGATTTTCAGTTCGACATCAAGTTTGGCGAACCGGAGGCTGAAGCAATTGAGTTCGGGCACTATAGAGGTCAACGCAAATGGCCGACGCTCATGCACATCCCCGACCAACGCATTCGCGACGCCCTCTTGAACCTCATCGTCTATCAAGGGGACACCGAATTCGCCTCGGTCGAACAGCAGCGGAACCTGCTGTTGTCGCCGCCCAGCGACTACGACCTGCTCTCAATCATGCGAGTCATGTGCGAGGAGATGCGCCACGGATGGCAGATGTCTTATTTGCTGTGCGAACACTTCGGTGACGAAGGCCGGCGGGAAGCACAGAAACTCCTGGAACGCACTGCATTGGAGGGCCAACGGTTGCTGGGCAGCTTCAACGAAATCGTCGACAACTGGCTGGACTTCTTCACCTACACACAGTTCATCGACCGGGACGGCAAGTTCCAGCTCAAGATGTTGTCCACGTCTTCGTTCGAGCCACTCGCCCGGTCGATGGGACCGATGCTCAAAGAGGAGTCCTACCACCTCGGCACGGGGAACAACGGGTTGTTGCGAATCATCAAGGCCGGACGCGTTCCCCCCGAGGTCATGCAACGGTTCTTCAATAAGTGGGTGCCAACCGCGTTCGATCTCTTTGGCACGGATCACTCGTCTTCGGCAAACTGGGCCTATGTATGGGGACTCAAGGGCCGGTTTGACGAACGTGAAAACGAACGGGACGCTGATCGAGAAACGCTGAACGATCAGGCGCGCCATCTGTACCGGGATGAATGCGTACGGTTGGTCGAGCGGCTGAACAAGTACATTCCGGACCGCGATCGTTGGCTCATGATCCCCGATATCAAGTTCAACCGGAAGATTGGGCAGTGGGCGCATCGGGAATTCGATGTCGAGGGTAACGAGGTGAGTCCCGAACGGTACAAGGAGTACCTGGCGTCGGTCACGCCCAGTAAGGAAGACTACCAGCTCCTGCATGATCTCATGAAGGAGCCCGATTGGATCGAGGCGCGCAAACTGTCGGCTAATTGACCCTCGTCATTGCACATCGCGGGGCCTCCGCGTACGAGGTCGAGAACTCCCTGGCAGCCTTTACGGCCGCCAGGGAGTTGGGCGCCGATGCGGTCGAGTTGGATATCCACGCGGCGGCGGACGGCACACCTGTCGTACATCACGACCCCGACATCGATGGCAGGCGCATCGACCATATGACCGTCGCGATGTTGGCCGACCACATACTCGAAAACGGAGAGCCCATTCCCACGCTCGCGGCGGCGCTCGACGCGATGGGAACGGATCTCGAGGTGTTCGTCGAGGTCAAAGGATTTCACGTCGCCCACGACGACACGTTACTCGACGTATTAGCCGCCGGACCGGCACCTGGGCGCTACCACGTTCACGCCTTCGATCACCGGATCGTGAAGCGTCTGCACAACCGGCGTCCCACCCTTCCCTGTGCCGTCCTCTCGGCCTCCTATCCGATCGACCCCGTCGCGCAACTGGAAGACGCCGGCGTCAGGGAGCTCTGGCAGGTCCAGTCGCTAGTCGACCGCGACATGGTCACGAGGGTGCATGCTGCCGGGGGCAAGATCTTCGTCTGGACCGTCGACGATCCAAACCGCATGCGCGTCCTCCTCGAGCAAGGCGTCGACGGAATTTGCACGAACGTGCCGGACGTGGCACGCGAGGTGATCGGATGACCACTGAACGGATTGCCGTGATTGGCGCCGGCACGATGGGACACGGCATCGCGCAGGTCGCCGCCGTCGCGGGGTATCAGACCCATCTCGTCGACGAGCAGCCTGCAGCCGTCGATCGGGCGCGTCAGCAAATCCAGCAAAATTTGAACGGCGGGATCGAGCGGGGAAAAATCGAAGCGAGTGAAGCTGCTGCCGCGTTCCAGCGTATCGCTGCAGGGACCTCGTTGCGAGACGCCGTGGCAGACGCCGACGTGGTCATCGAGGCCGTCGTCGAGGACATGGCGGTCAAGCGCACGCTATTCGGCGAGTTGGCGCGGCTCACGCGCCCGTCGGCCGTGCTCGCCACCAATACGTCTTCCCTGTCCGTCGGGCACATCGCGCACTCGACCTCGTGCCCGGAGCGCGTCGTCGGCATGCACTTCTTCAACCCCGTCCACATCATGAGGCTGGTCGAGGTGGTGGTCCACGATCGGACCGATCCCGCGGTGACGGAACGGATTCACGAGATCGCGGTGTCCATGGGAAAGCACCCCATCCGGGTCAAGGACAGCCCGGGGTTTGCTTCGTCCCGCCTTGGCGTGGTGTTGGGACTCGAGGCGATGCGGATGGTGGAGCAAGGGGTTGCGTCCGAGGAAGACATCGACAAAGCTCTTGAGTTGGGATACGGTCATCCGATGGGTCCGCTCAGAGTAACGGACCTCGTCGGGTTGGACGTCCGGCTAGCGATTGCCGACTATCTCCACGCGGAACTCGGCGACGCGCATTATGCTCCTCCGGAAATTCTGCGCCGAAAGGTCGCGACGGGGGAACTCGGAAAAAAAACAGGCAAAGGATTCTACGAATGGCCCTCGAGCACAACACGTTAAGCGAGATCAACGGTCGCGTCGCGACCATCACGATCAACCGACCCGACAAACTCAACGCGTTGAACGAAGAAACGCGTATGGAAGTCATCGACATGCTGCGGGCGTTCGAACGCGAGCCCGACGTGCGAGTGGTGATCATCACCGGCGCGGGTGAGAAGGCCTTTATCGCGGGGGCCGACATCGGCGAGTTCGCCGGACGCACGCCCATGGATCAGTTCAAGGTCATGACCGGTGTCAACATGTTCCAGGCAGTCGAGGACTTTCCAAAGCCGGTGATCGCGGCCATCAACGGCTTCTGTCTCGGCGGCGGCTGCGAGCTCGCGATGGCGTGCGATATTCGAATCGCATCCGAGCGAGCCAAGCTCGGGCAACCCGAGGTCAACCTCGGGATCATTCCGGGTGGCGGCGGTACCCAGCGACTGCCTCGTCTGGTCGGCCTGGGACAAGCGTACAAACTGCTCTACAGTGGAGAACTCATCTCGGCCACCGAGGCGCACCGGATTGGCCTGGTAGACGAGGTGACCCCCGCAGACGGCCTCATGGAGCGCACCCAAGCGCTCGCCGACGTGATCGCACAAAAGAGCCCGGTGGCGCTCCGCTTGATCAAGGAGGCCGTACGGGCGAGTCTCCGCGCGCCCCTCGACGAGGGTATCCGGCATGAGGCGACGCTGTTCGGGCTCGCGTTCTCGTCGAAGGACAAAGAAGAGGGTGTACAGGCCTTTATCGATAAGCGCCCAGCCGAATTCACCGGCCAATGACCCCGGAGCCCCCGGGCGTCACCGACTTCCACATTCACATCCAGCCGTTCTGGCAAATGAAGCCAGCGACGCAGGAAGTGATGTGGAAGGGGAAGGGGGAACTTCGGGACCAACTCATCGAACTCGCGCGGGATCCACATCTCCTGCTCTCGATGCTGGACGAACGCGACATCCAGCGCGTCGGGCTAATCAACTATCCGAGCCCCGATCTCATGGGCTTCACCGACGAGACCAATCGATTCGCCGCCAACTACGCGAGTGCCGCGCCAGATCGATTGCTCCCCTTCGGAGGCGTACATCCTCGGTTCACCAGCGACGCCGAAGCGGAGGTCGAAGAGCTGCTCCAACTCGGCATTCGATGTCTCAAGATCCATCCGCCGCATCAACTCTTTCCCGCGAACGCCTATACGGCGGGCTTGGACGCGCTTGGTCGCATCTACCGGAGGGCCGAAGAGCGCGGGCTGCCGGTCATGATCCATACCGGCACCAGCATCTTTCCAGGCGCACGCTGCAAATACGGGCGACCGATGGAACTGGACGACGTCGCCGTGGACTTTCCCGATCTCACGATCATCATGGCGCACGGCGGGCGTCCCCTCTGGATGGACGAGGCGTTCTTCATTCTGAGAAGACACAAGAACGTGTATCTGGAACTCTCTGGCATACCGCCCAAGAAGCTGCTCGATTACTTCCCCCGGTTACCCGAGTTGGATGACCGCGTGCTCTGGGGTACCGACTGGCCCAGTCCCGGAATCAAGGATTTGCGTCAGAACCTCGATCAGTTTCAGTCGCTACCCCTGAGCGACGAGATGAAACATCAGATTACCTGCACGACGTCGTTGAAGGTGATCCCGGCAACGTGATGCGCGGTGTCGTGTTGGCGCTGGGACCATTGCTGTTCGCAGCAACCGTTGTGTTCGATCCGGCGGGGGGCCTGACACTGGCTGCCTGGCGCGTTGCTGGTCTGGCTGCCTGGATGGCGCTCTGGTGGCTGAGCGCCGTCGTCCCGCTCGAAGCAACGTCGTTGCTGCCGATCGTGATCCTTCCCGTGGCCGGCGCCGGGTCGTTGCTCGACGTGACCGCGCGCTATGCTGACCCGATCATCTTCCTGTTTCTCGGTGGTTTCTTCTTGGCGGCGACACTCGAGCGTTGGGACCTGCACAAACGGTTTGCCCTCGCGACGGTGAACCTGGTCGGAACGGATGCACCGAGAGTGGTGTTGGCGTTCATGCTTGCAACGGCAGCCGCGAGCATGTGGATCTCCAACACCGCCACTACCATCATGATGACGCCGATCGCCATGGCAATCTGTACGACGTCGGCGAGCCCCGGCAGCGAGATACACGAGAGCCGCCGAAATTTTGCGACTCCGTTACTCATTGGGATCGCCTATGCGGCGTCTATCGGGGGACTCACGACGCTGATCGGGACCCCGCCAAACGCGATCATGGCCGCCGCGGCGCGAGATCTCGCGGGGATCGAGATCACCTTCGGAAGTTGGCTTCCCATCGGACTCTCCGTCTCCGTCCCCATGCTCATCCTTTGCTGGCTCTGGCTCGTCAAGTTCTTCCGCGTTCGGGGCGAGGTCGATGGCCTCGCCGATACACTGAAGCACGAGCATTCCAAGCTCGGCGCCATGACACACGGCGAACGCTTCGTACTCGTTGTGTTCGCGCTGACCGCCCTAGCATGGGTGTTTCGGGCACCGAAATCGTTGGGCGTGCTTCGCATTCCCGGTCTCACAGATCTCATACCCGGGATCTCCGATACCGCAATCGCGGTGGCGTCGGCTCTGGTGCTGTTTTCAGTACCGCTGCGACGAGCGCGTTATCGAACGGCGCTCGATTGGGAAACGGCGCAGAAAGTCCCGTGGGGCATTCTGCTGTTGTTCGGCGGCGGCCTCGCACTGGCGCGGGCGTTCGAGACGAGCGAGCTGACCAGTTGGCTGGGCGGCCGAATCGAGATGCTGGCTGGTGCGCCGACGTGGATCATCGTGTTCGCGACGGCGGGCCTGTTCGTGCTGATGACCGAACTCACGAGCAACGCCGCAACCACGTCGCTTGGGATGCCGCTCATGGTTGGAGTTGCGCTCGGACTCGGGATTTCCGCCGAACCCCTGATGATCGCCGCCGCGCTCGCCGCATCGATGGCGTTCATGCTCCCGGTCGCAACGCCGCCGAACGCAATCGTGTTCGGTTCGCGTATGATCGCCATTCGCGACATGGCGAAAGCGGGGATCATGATGAACGTGCTGGCGGTGCTGGTAATTACGCTCATCGTCCGATTGTGGATCTTGTAACCGTCTCGTTTCACAAGCCACTTGAGGCCCCCCATGCAAGCTGACGGAACGGTAAAACTGTTTACGATTCTCGGCGCATCGATCGCGTTCCTCGCCGTCGCCGCGGGGGCATTTGGGGCGCACGCGCTCCAAACGCGCATCCCGAGCGAACGGCTCGTGACGTTTGAGACCGCCGCGCGCTATCAGATGTACCATGGCCTCGGGCTCCTCGCCGTCGCGTGGGCGCTGAGTCAGTGGCAGGCAGGCGCGATCGCGTGGGCCGGCTGGCTATTCGTTGTGGGCATCGTCATCTTCTCGGGAAGTCTGTACGCGCTCGCCCTCAGCGGGCTGTCCTGGTTGGGCGCAATCACTCCGATGGGTGGACTGTGTTTTCTCGTGGGCTGGCTGTGCCTTGCGTGGGGCGTGTTTGCCGCCCGCTGAGCCACGAAGCCAGAATCGCGTTTCCCGGGTGGAGCGAACCATGAAGATGACTCGACACGCCAGCGCCAGCCTCCCGATCTTGCTCGCCGCCTGTCTCACGGAAGTCACCCCCGTGTTGTTTCTCAGCTTTGACGCACAACTGCCTCCCATGACAACCGCGAATGAGATCATGGTGAGCGGCAGCGTGCTCCGGTCACCGGCGGATCTATCGACCGTCAAGGTCGTGACCGCGACCGGTGGAGCCGAAACCGTGGTCGATACCACGGACACGTTTGGGATCTTCGAGATGACCATCCCGCTCGTTTCCGACGCGACTAACCTGCTGGTCTTCGTCGCGCAGGACGATACGGGCGCGAGAAGCTCGAGAATTCAATGGAGGGTCGAACAACAGCCGGGCTCCTGATCCGGCGAGTCGACCCGGCTACCACTCGCCTGCGCGATCTGTGAAACGTGACGACGGGCTCACCGCAGCGGAACGCCGCGTAGTCGCGGAACACGCCTCGCCTGCGACGGTCCAACGGTGGATTCGAGGACTCTCGTACAATTGGGAACGTGGCGGACCCACCCTCAGGTCCTTCCGGGGAGTGGTTCGCCACCGGTCGGCTCACTGTCTGGAGGCGGCATTGGCCGCAGCGGCCGTCCTCGAGTTTCACGGTTATCCCCCCCTGTTGCTCGATCTGGAATCGCGAGATCTCCTCGACCACGTCGTCTTCGTCTACCGACGGCGTGGACGATGGGGCGCCGTCGGTGGCTCCAGAGATGTTGGTCTCTGGGGTCGAAGGCCCGTGTTCAGGTCCCTCCGGGCGTTGGCAATGAGCTACTACGAACCCTATATCGATCTCACGGGCCGCATCGTCGCGTTCGGACTCGCCGATCTACGCGCGATCGCGCCGTACGACTGGCGATTCTCCGACAAGAACGTGTGGCGGGTCGAACGGCTCCTGATCGACATCGCCCACGACGCACTGAAGACCGACGACCGACGTTATATTCGTCTGCGGGAACGCTATCGCGCGTTCATTCAAACCAACGACAAGCGGGACACGCCCTTCAAACGCGGGGCGCGTCACTGGATGTGAACACGATGACGACAATCGCATATTTCAACGGCGAGTTCCTGCCGCGCGATGAGATACGGATTTCGCCGGACGATCGGGGGTTCCTCTTTGCCGACGGGATTTACGAGGTGGTGCGGTGCTACGGCGGGCGGTTCTTCCGCATGCGAGAGCACCTGGATCGGCTGGCCCGTGGCCTTCGCGAACTCCGCATTCAGGGGGTCGAGGCGACCGATTTGGGTGACGTGTGCGCGGAGTTGCTCGAGCGAAACCAGCCCACGCCTGCAAACTTGCTCGTCTACATCCAAGTGACACGGGGGACGGCGCCGCGCGCACATCCCTTCCCTGCCACGGACGTCGCTCCCACGGTCTACGTCACGCTGATGCCGTACACGCCCAAGGGAGATGCCGCCCGTGGGATCTCCGTCATCACGGCACCCGATACGCGTTGGGCCCGTTGCGACATTAAATCCATTGGGCTCCTCGCAAATTGCCTCGCCAACCAGACCGCTCGCGAGGCAGGCGCCACAGAGGCCATTTTTGTGCGCGACGGCGTGGCCCTCGAAGGAACCGCAACGACCTTCTTTGGTGTGTTTGCCGGTACGATTCGAACCGCGCCAATCAGCAACTACATTCTTCCGGGCATCACTCGCGCAGCCGTCCTCGAAACGTGTCACGAACTCGAGATACCGGTCGCGATCGAACCGATCTTCCAGCACGAACTGAGAGGAGCGGATGAGCTGTTTCTCGCCGGGACGACGGTCGAGGTCATGCCGATCGTGCGGGTCGACGGTTGTCCCGTTGGGGACGGTAAACCCGGATCGGTCACGAAGCGTTTGCGGCAGGCGTTTTCGCTGAAGACCGGGTAGTCGACGCTGGAACCATCTGCGCCTGCCGAGCGTAGGTACGAATAATCGACTAATGGAAATCGCGAACTGTCAGCTTTGCGGCCAGCAGCTCGAACTGCTCTTGCACCCGGTCCGGCGGCTCCGTTGGACCCGCCACTGGTTTGCGGGGATAGCGTCCCTGTTCACTCGCGCGCTTCGGACGTGCCCGAACTGCGGCGCGATGTACTCCGGCGACGGCGAACTCATGGCGGTCGGTGCGGTCCAAACCGAACCGGAACAGCGGTTGGACACCTACCGGCGGGACATGGCGCACCTCAGGGACAGCTTCGGCGGTGTGTTCGTCGCCGGTCAACTTGCCGCCGCCTGGCTCTTGGGCGGTCTCGAAACCGCGAACGCGGCGGCCGCCGTGACGGCCTCATCGATCGGCGTTCTGTCCATCATTCCGTTTGTGTTTTTTGGCAGCAAGGCGCGGAAGGCGAAGAAACAGCTCCGGACGATGAAACAGGAGCGGTTGAAGGGGCCAGACGCGCGGAAGGCGTTGGGAGTTAGGGTTTAGGGAATTAGGGTGGTAGGAGTGAGGGGTGGACGGAAAGTGGTTTGGGAAGAAACAAGAAGGCCCGGGTCGTCCCCGAGCCTTTATCGTAGCCACCCCTCGCTCCCAGTCCCCAGCTCCTAACTCCCAGGATAGACGCTGACTTTCATGCGTCGTTTGTCTTTGTGCTCGAACTTCACCACACCATCGACGACCGTGAACAGCGTGTCATCGGCACCGCGCCGCACGTTCCGGCCGGGATGAATCTTGGTTCCCCGCTGCCGAACGAGAATGTTCCCCGCGCGGACGGTTTCGCCGCCGAAGCGCTTCACACCGAGGTACTTTGGCTTGGAATCGCGGCCGTTCCGGCTGGATCCGACACCTTTTTTATGGGCCATCGTCGTTACCCGAGTTTCAAGTCGGTGACTTTGATTTCCGTGAAGCCTTGGCGATGCCCCGTCTTCCGACGATAGGACTTCCGGCGCTTGAACTTGAACACAATGATCTTCTCGTGCTTACCATGACGCACGATCTCTGCGACGACCTTGGCCCCCTTCACCGTGGGCTGGCCGCTCTTGACCTTCCCGTCGTCCACGGACAGCAGCACGTGATCGAAAATCACCTTCGCGCCGGGTTCGCCCGGCAGCGTCGGCAACTTGAGGAGCGCCCCCTTTTCGGCGCGAAACTGCTGGCCCTTGGCCGTAAAAACCGCGTATCCCATAGCCTTTAACTGTACTCACCGCAGGGATTTGGGTCAAGTATCGGCCTTACGCGACGGCGTAGCGGTCGGTGACGTCCCGGCCGGCGGGCTCGGCGACCAGTCGAAACCCGTCGAGCGGGGTGACGGGATCGTCTCGGAGGTCCAACTGGATCCCCGTGTCTTTGCGCATCTGCTTGAGAAAGCGCGGCTCGTGCTCCAACAGATAGAGCGCGACCTCGGGATGGAGCCGCACCGTCATGCGGCGCTCCTTCCGCTCGTGCGCGACCCGTTTGAGCGAGCGCTCCAGCCGGCGGACGACTACTTCGGGTCGGAAAACCTTGCCGGAGCCGTGACAGGCGGGACAGGGCATGGCCATGCTCTCCCAGAGCGACGGTCGAACCCGCTGTCGAGTCATCTCGATGATGCCCAGTTCCGAGACTTCGAAGGCACGGGTCCTCGCCCGGTCCCGACCCAACTCGGAGCGAAGTGCCTGTAGCACTTTGGCGCGATTGGACTGCCGGGACATATCGATGAAGTCGATGGCGATGATCCCACCGATGTCGCGCAACCGAAGCTGGCGCGCGATTTCCTTTGCCGCCTCCAGATTGGTTTTGAGAATCGTGGCTTCGTGGTCCTTCTTACCCACGTAGCTCCCGGTGTTGATATCGATCGACACCAACGCCTCGGTGGGCTCGATGATCAGGTACCCTCCGGTGGGGAGCTCGACGCGCCGGCGAAAGAGCATGCGGATTTCCTGTTCGATCTCGAACTTGTCGAACAGGGGTGTCGGCTCGGTATACATGCTGACCCGCTCGAGCAGGTCGGGGTCGACTTGCTGCAGATACCGCTTGATCTCCTGGAAGAGCTGCGGTGAATCCACGAGCAGGCGGTCGACACGATCGCTGAACAGGTCCCGGATGATCCCGCTGGTCAGCGAGGCTTCACGTTGGACCAGCGCAGGAGCCTTCAGCCTCACAAAATGCGCCTTCCGGTTGATCTTCTTCCACAGCGCCAACAGCGATTTGAGCTCGCGCTTGACGGTCTTTTCCTGCAGATCTTCGGCGACCGTCCGGATGATCACCCCACCACTGTCTTTGGGCAGGAGCTTTGCCACCATCTCGCGCAGTCGTACCCGCTCTTCGCGGGACTCGATCTTTCGACTGACCCCGACTCTCGACGCAAACGGCATGTGGACGAGGTTTCGCCCCGCCAGAGAAATCTGTCCGGTCAGACGACATCCCTTGGTGCCGATCGGTTCCTTCGTGACCTGCACCAGGAGCGTTTGACCGCGCTTCAGATGGTCTTGGATACGGGGAATCTTGCGGTTCTTGCGTCCGCCGCGCCCGTTATCGCGGCCGCTGTCGACCTCGTCGGACTCGAGTTCTTCGGCCTCCACGAGATCGGCGGCATGGAGAAAGCCGCTTTTCTCGGTCCCGATATCGACGAACGCTGCTTGCATCCCGGGAAGGACGGCTTCGACCTTCCCCAGATAGATGTTTCCTACGGTCCGACTGAGTTCCGGACGATCGACCAACAGCTCAACAAGGCGGCCGTCCTCCAGAATCGCAACCCGAGCTTCTCGCGGGCTGCTGGCTGAAATCAAAATCTCTCGCTTCAAAATCTGATACTCCGGCTCGGGCAACGGCTGCCGCCGCGGGGTGTTCTCCCGACGCAAGCGTTGCCGCGAACTTGTGAATGTGAACCAGTGGCAGCACTGCAGAGTCAATGCGCATTGCCGCCTGTACTACTTCGGTTGGTTTGACTGATTGTGAACTTCCCGTGGATAGTCGCAGGACGAGTTCGTCCTCGCTCAACACGGTGAGTTCGTGTACGAGTGGGCGTATGTCGACCTCACGGCGACGCCCCTTGCGTTCTCGCGTAATGATAACGGCTTCCTGGGCCAAGAAATCCGATACGGCTTCGGTGAGCGAACCAAAGGTCGTGTCGAACGGTGGACGCGGGAACCGTGCCAGGTATCCGCTCTCAACGATGTCGGCTGCGAGCGACGTACTCTTGGGTGGCATGGCAGCAGCCACATGAAACTGGATGCCCGGCGCCACGTGGGCATTCAATGCGTCCAACAACGATCGCAGCCGCGGCTCCGGCCATTGTCCCGCGAGCTCGAGGTCGATCCATTCGCTGTCTGATGTCCACCCCAACGCCAACGGTGGTCCCGCCGAGATTTTCGGCCGCGGGGAATACCCCTCGCTGTACAACACCGGAATGTCTGCACGGCGGAGTGTTCGCTCGAGCTCTCGCAAGACATCGAGATGCGCAGTGAAGCGGAGCCGGGGCCCTTTGCCGTACGCCAAGCGCACCGTCGTGGCCGGAACGCCTTGTAACAGACCATGCACGGGCTCCGGGGTCGGAGTTTCGGCCGGTGCGGCAAGCAGGTTCCGCATCGCCTCGAAATCACACACTCCGCACGCGGAGCACCGCTCGTGCTTGCATTCGTCCGTCTCGTGCGCGTGATAAGCCTTGTGTCGCTCCTTCAGGAAATACGCCCGATCGATCTTGTAGCTCACGATCTCCCACGGCAGCTCTTCGTCCTCACCGATCTCTCGGAAGACGCGGTCCAAGGTCAGACCGTTCGCCTCCAATGCGCCCTCCCATGCCGAGAAGTCGCACAGTTCCCCCCACCCGTCGAATCGCGCTCCTCGCCGCCAGGCGTGCTCAACCACATCGGCAATCTCACGGCCCCCGCGCGAGATGATGCCCTCGATGGCGGTGTCGGCACTCTCATGGTGCCGGATCTCGACGCCCCGGCCCTTCAGACGCCGCTTGATCCACGCAAGCTTTTCGCGAGTGTTTTCAATGGTGTCCTGGCGCTCCCACTGAAACGGCGTATGGGCCTTGGGAACGAAAGGTGAGAACCCCAGCGTGACGTGGCGGCGCCCAGGATGCTGCTTCAGAATCGCCTTGATCTTCTCCACGAGCTGGGCCAACTCCTCGAAGTCCTGTTCCGTCTCGGTCGGGTGACCGATCA
>JBFIZG010000050.1:0-14519 GCA_041604955.1 Gemmatimonadales bacterium
CGCATCTCGGCTGTATTGTCCAGCATCGACCGGACATCGGACACATCTGGTGCGCGTGTCACAACGGCCACTTCGATCTGAATGGATTGAATATCGAAGGCCCACCCCCCACGCCCCTCGAGTCGTATACCGTCAATGTGCGGGGCGATCAAATCGTCGTCAGCAAGGCCAGTTGAAGTGAAAGCGGTGCGAGGTTGGATCGGCGGTCTCTGGAACTGGCTGGACGATCGAATCGGATTCGACGCCTTCAGTCAGATTGCGAAGAAGAAAGATGTTCCGGTCCACCGGCACTCCGTCTGGTACTACCTGGGTGGCATGACGCTGTTTCTCTTTGTTGTCCAGGTGGCAACGGGCATTCTCTTGCTCTTCTACTACCGCCCGAGTGCCGAAGAAGCGTTCGAGTCCATTCAGTTTCTCATGGCGGAGGTGAAGTTCGGGTGGCTGGTGCGCTCGGTGCATTCATGGGCCGCGAACCTGATGATCCTCGCCCTGTTCATTCACCTGTTCAGCGTTCTCCTCCTCAAGGCGTATCGGCCTCCACGGGAACTCACGTGGTATTCGGGCATCGGTTTGTTCGGTCTTGCGATCACGTTTGGCTTCACCGGATATCTGCTGCCATGGAACGAATTGGCGTATTTCGCGACACGAGTGGGAACCGAGATTATGGGGGCCCTACCGGTGATCGGCGAATTCTCTCTGCGGATACTTCGCGGAGGCGAAGATGTGAGCGGCGCGACACTGACACGGTTCTATGCCATTCACGTTGCGGTCCTTCCGTTGGTCACCACGGCATTTCTCCTCTTACATCTCTTCCTCGTGCAAAAGCACGGAATGAGCGTCCCACTGGGGGTACAACGGACAGAGGGTGGCAAACGGGTCATGCCGTTCTTCCCGAACTTTCTGCTGCGCGACCTCGTGGGTTGGCTTATTGCGCTCGCCATCCTGGCGGCCTTGGCCGCGTTTCTTCCCGCGCACTTGGGTGAAAAGGCCGACCCCTTCGCGCCGGCGCCAATCGGTATCAAGCCCGAGTGGTACTTCATGTTCATGTTTCAGACGCTCAAGTATCTGCCCGCTCACATTCTGGGAATCGAGGGAGAACTGGTGGGGATTCTCGGGTTTGGAGTTGCCGGCCTCTTTCTCTTGCTGATCCCGATTCTGGACAGACGCACGGCGCGGGGCGAGAAGAGCAGCCTGTTTACCTGGATCGGTGTTGGGATAATCGCGTTTATTCTCCTGCTCACGTATCTCGGATACACGGCGGATCCGTCGAGTTGACGCTGGCCGTTCGATCGAGCGGCACTAGTCTGCCGGTAGATGCAATTCGACTCGGAGCCCGCCGCGCTGACCCTGTTTGGCGTGAATGGAGCCGCCGTGCGCCTCGGCGATCGCGGTCGCGATCGTGAGCCCGAGACCTGCCCCGGTGCTCCGCGCTCTCGACGCATCCTGACGATAGAACCGCTCGAAGAGAAGCTCGAGGTCCTCGGCGGGTATCCCCGGCCCGTCGTCTTCTACCGCAACGAGCGCGTGTGTCTTGTTGCGCTCCACGGTCACGGTGACCCGTGTCCCCGCCGGGGTATGCGCGACCGCGTTGTCCAGGAGTTGGTTGAGCACAAGCTGCACCATACCGGGATCCACAGACACACTCGATCCGCACTCTGGTGCGTCGAGGAGTATTTGCGTGGCTCCGGCGTGCTCACGTGCACGAGCGACGGCATCACTCGCTAGCGTGGCGAGGTCCGTGTCAACGCACTCGGGTCTGAGCTCTCGGGCTTCCAACCGCGCGAGCATCACGAGCGCATCGCTGATCGATCCCATGTGCCGAGCCTCTTCCAGGCAGCTCTCGAGAATCCGCTGGTACTCCTCCGGCGTACGCTGGCTCCGAAGACCGACCTCGAGTTGCCCGGTCATAGCCGTGATGGGGGTCCGCAGATCGTGCCCCACGTCCGCGATCATGCGACGTTGTGCTTGCAGGGCCGACTCGAGACGCTCGAGCATTTCGTTGAGTACCAACACGAGTCCGTTGAACTCGTGCACGTCCGCATGCGCCGTGATGCGGCGGTCCAGGGTTCCGGCGGTGATTGCTCGTGCCTGAGCCGTGATCGCTGCGACCGGCGCCACGGACGACTCCGCGAGCCATGCCGCGCCGACCAAGGTCGCAACGGCTCCCAGCACCACGGTTCCGATCATGAAAAAAAGAATGTTCCGGTCCGCATCGGCTAGTGGCTCGAGTGACGCGGCGACTTGAATCACCGCCATCTCGGGGCTTCGTTCCGGTGGCGTCGGACCGTACAGCGAGTGGATCTGACGATTCGCCCACGATTGGCTGACGATGGCGAGCTCCCCCCGCCGAGCCCGGTGGAAGCTTGCGGAGTCAACCGGAAGACCGCCGGAAAAAGGCGTGTTGGCTTCGATGACGTGCCCAATCGAGTCCCGGACGGTGACGAACCGGTTGACGTCGCGGATAAAACCTTCTAGGTCCGCCGACTCGGGCTGAAACGCAATCGGCAGTCGTCGCGCAAGCGTCGCGGTCTGCAGGTGCATGGCGGAGGTAAGCGAGGCTTCGAGCTGACGCTTCAGACGCCGGTGAGTGCCGATAAACGCCCACAACGCTATCAGCATCAGCGCCACGATCATCGTGAGGGAAAAGCGCACCGCGAGGGCGCGGCGCAGCGATCGCATGGTGCTACATCAATTCTCTTCGGGCTTTTTCAGACAGAATCCGACGCCGCGCATGGTCTGAATCAGTTCTTCACACCCGCGGTCCCGGAGCTTGCGACGGAGATTCCCGACGTGAACGTCCACGACGTTGCTCTCGGGGTCAAAGTGCATGTCCCAAACCTTCTCGAGCAATTCAGTCCGCCGCACTACCACTTCGGGATGTAAGAGGAAGTGTTCCAGCAGCTGAAATTCCCGTGGTGTCAGATCCAGCGGCGCGCCCTTCGCTCGTGCAACGTGTTTCAGACGATCGAGTTCGATTGGCCCGTAGGAAAGATGCTCGAGCCGTGCGGCGCCGCCTCGGCGTAACAGGGCCCGCAAACGCGCAAGCAACTCGTCAAACCGGAAGGGCTTGGCGAGATAGTCGTCGGCGCCCGCATCGAGTCCGCGCACCACGTCTTCGACCGAGTCCCGAGCCGTGAGCATGAGGATGGGGGTGTCCCGACCCTCGCGCCGCAGTTCGGAGGCGAGTTGGAGCCCGTTCTTTTTCGGGAGCATGAGGTCGAGCAGGATGGCGTCGTAGTCGTTTACGTGGGCGAGGGTGGTGGCTTCCTCACCGTCCTTGGCAACGTCCACCGCATAGCCTTCCTCACGGAGGCCCATTTCGATGAATCCGGCGACCTTCCGGTCGTCCTCCACGACGAGCATTCTCATTGGTCTGACCTGAATCTAGGAGGTGGCTGACTAACCGCGCACTGAACCAGACATGAACTAACCTTCACGATTCGAAGGTTCCCGCGGGATCTCGAGAATGAAACGCGCCCCCTTTCCAAGCCGGCTCTCGACTTGGAGATCCCCTCCCAGGAGTCGCGCCAGGTTCCGGGAGAGCGTGAGCCCGAGGCCTGTGCCGCGCTCCGACTCGTTGGCGCCGCGCTCGAAGGCCTCGAAAATCGTGGCGTGCAGCTCGGGTGCGATGCCCTCGCCGCGATCCACGACGTCAATTCGGAAGTTCTCACCGGCCTCACGGAGTTCGACTCGAACCACGTCTCCCTCGGGACTGTGGCGAACCGCGTTGGTGAGGAGGTTGACGAGAATCTGCATGACACGCTTTGGATCGGTTCGGCACGGTAGCCTCCCGTCCCCGCTCGCGATTTCGATTGACGTGCCCCCGCGAATGGCGCTCGGCACAATAGACGCAATCGCTTCTTCAACGATCGTCCGGAGGTCGGTCTCGTGAACCACCAACCGAAGCTTCGCCGCGTCCAGTCGGTTCAGGTCGAGCAAGTCGTCCAGGAGGTTCACGGTTCGCTGTGCGGACTCGAACACTTCGAGTGCAGCACGGGGGGCTTCGTCTCCCATCTTCCGAACCCACAACTCCGACCAACCGTACACGGCCGTCACGGCGTTCCTCAGCTCGTGGTTGATCATCGAAAAGAAGCGATCCCGTGAGGCCTGCAACGACTGCAGCTGCTCGAGCAGGTGCTCGCGTTCTCCATGCCGTCTTGCGTTTTCGACCGCAACAGCTGCATGCGCGGCCAGCATGATGGCTATCGCTTCGTCGTCCTCCGAGAACTCCGCAGCCCCCTGTTTTTCGGTCAGATAGAGGTTTCCAATCGGTCCGTTTTGCCCTGTGATCGGGACTCCGAGGAAACTGTTCATGGGTGGGTGGCTGGCCGGAAATCCGGCTGCCGCAGGATGCCCGTCGAGTTTGGCCAACCTGAGCGGTCGGGGGTCGTCAATCAACTGGCCCAGCAACCCCTTCCCCGTGGGGAGAGCCCCGATTCGCTTTCGTTCATCCTCTGTCAAACCGCTTGTCGTAAAGGAGGTTAGCTCTTTGCCCTCATCATCGAGCACCCCGAGAGCGGCATAGCGCGCTCCAATGACCACCGTAGCAGAATCGACGATCTCCTGGAGTACGGGCTCCAGTTGATGCATTGACGTGATGCGGATGACCGCCCGGCACAATCCTTCAACGCGTGGCCAGAGTTGGTAGCGATCGACTGTCGTTTGTGTCATGCCTGGCAAAGTAGGGGAACAACGACGGTCATACCAGGCCGTGGGGTCGCCGGATAGCTATATCAGAATGGACTGAACCCGGGCGATGCAAAGCGCTCCATCTGGAGATGTTGAATCAGGGGATAGGCATACGCGATCAGGACGAGCACGATCGCAACGCCCACCCAGACGCCGATTCGGTCAAACACCCCACGCGCAACCGGCTGTCCTTCCAGCGGTTCGGCGAATTGGATCGGGTCGATGGGGGCTCGCTTGCCGGCCAACACGGTTCCCAACATGACGAGCAGGAAAAACGCCGCGCTGATGAACAGGAAGAGACCGCCGATCGCCGAGACGAGCGTGAGTCCCTCCCACTGCTCCGCCACGGCGCTTCCGCCATAGCCGGTGTCGTACACGCGGCGCGGCATCCCCATGAGACCGGTAACGTGGTTTGCGATCGAGAAGAGCATCATTCCCAGAAACCACAAGTACGGTTGAACCTTGGCGAGCAGACCCAACTCCAATTCGCGGCCGGTCAGTTTCGGCACCAGCCAGTACGCTGCCCCCATGAAGGTGAGCGCCGTTGCAGACCCCACCGTGAGGTGAAAGTGTCCTTGGATCCACGCAGTGTTGTGCACGATCGCGTTCATACCGAAGGCGGCGTTGATCGATCCGCCGAATCCACCGATGCTAAACAGCAGCATGCTGAGCAGCACGCTCGCTACCAGCGGGTCTCCCCACGGGAGCTTCCCAAGCCAATCGAACAACCCGGTTGCGCCACGCATTCGACCGGCGATTTCGAGCGACGCGACGACCGTGAACGCCGTCACGAAGCTCGGGAACAGAATCCCAAACGTATTGATGGTGTGGAGCAGCTTCCAACCGGACGAAACACCGGGGTCCATGAACTGGTGGTGGAATCCCACCGGGGTCGACAGCACGATGAAGAGCACAAACACCATACGGGCCAACGGATCGCTGAAGAGCTTGCCTCCCGCGACCTTGGGGAGCACGGTGTACCAAATGACATACGCCGGGATGAGCCAGAAATACACCAGCGGGTGTCCGAAATACCAGAAGAGCATCCGCGCCAGCACGGGGTCGACGCCGTCCGTTAGGCCCAACGACCACGGTATCAGTTGAAACAACATCTCGGCCGCGACACCGACGGTGGCAAGCAGCCAGACGATGATCGTCGCCAAGATCCCGTGGACGGCGAGCGGCACGGGTGCATCCGGTCGATCGCGGCGCCACCTCATGTAGGTAGCGATGATGACACCGCTCCAGATCCATGAGCCCACCACGACGAGCGTCAGCCCAATGTAGAACGCCGGGTGGGCCTCGAGCGGCGGATAAAAGGTGTAGAGTACGGTTGCCTTACCGGTCAGGATCGCCCAGGTGGCCGCCAGTGTTCCGAGCAGCGCCACCCAGAAACCGAGCCATGCGGTCCGAGGGTGACTCAAGGGGCGATCCAGGGCCCGCACCGTGAGTGCGATCGCTAGCCCCATAATGAAAAATGTCGTGAACACGAGCGCCATGAGGACGCCGTGGGCGGTGACGGAGAGGTAGTACATGCCGGCGGATCGCCACGGCAAGTCGAGACTCGCTCTGGACAAGGCCTGCATCAGCGCCATGAATGAAGCAACGCCGAACGCGCCGACGGCGACGCCGATATGAGCGGTTGCAAGACGACTATTGTGGATCATCCTGCTTCCTCGACGATGAGCGTGGCGTACATGCCGTGATGCCCCAGACCGCAGTACTCGTTGCATACGATCAGGTATTCGCCAGGAGTGTCGAACACCGTCGTAAACTGGCTGACGTAACCCGGCACGATCATGGTGTTGCCGTTTGTTCCCGCAATCTGAAACCCGTGGATCACATCGGGGCTGGTGAGCCGAAATGTGACAGGCGTGCCTGCCGGGACCCGAATCTCGTTGGGGAGAAAGCTGTACATGAGGGCGACTGCGGTAACGACCACGCTCCCGTCTGCATTCGTGGTTACGCCCCGTTCGGCGAAGCGCGCGTCGGTGAAGACCTGGGCCGGGTCGATCGTCTCCACGTGGCTGGGTGGAAGACGACCTTGTATGACCGTGGCCAAGAGCGTTATGCCGAGGAACATCGCGATGAGGCCTCCGGCAGCCCACATCCAGATCTTTTCGTAAACATTCACATGCACGGCTCTTTACCTCGTGATAGCGCCGCGGGGCAGGTACACGAAGACGAAAATGGCGAGCCATCCCACAACGAACAGCGCTCCGTACAGAAGGATCACGGCCAGCGTACCACGAGGATGCTTTCCGAGATCCGGGTGCTCTTCTGTCATCGTCAGCCTACGAGTTTAGGGAGGGTGATGGCCTTCAGATCTTGGCGGTGGCGACGGCTCGGACGACGTCACTTTGCGAAATCACGCCGACGAGCTGCCCGTCGTACTCGACGAACAGCCGGTGGATCTCCAAGTACAGCATCTGCTGCGCGGCTTCCTTGACTTCAGCATCCGGATCGATCGTCTTTGGGCGGGGCGTCATGATTTCATTCACGGTGGTTTTCTCGAAGAGCTTGTCGCGTTCGTCCGCGCCTCCGCACTCCGCCGCCGCCTCCAAGATGTCACTGGTCGAGAGTACACCAACCATGTACCCCTTGGTATTGACGACTGGGACGCCTTGGACGTGCTCGTCGGCCAACACGATCACCGCCTCGGCAACCGTCGCGTGCTCGAATACCGTCTTGAGGTCAGTCCCCATCAGCTCGGCGATTTTCATCGAATGTCTCTTGTCCAAGGGTCAGCGCGTGTCGCGGTCGAACGCGTGTGCCGCCGGGCGCTCGGCAACACGAAAGGCCGTGCTGCCTTCCGGTTCGGGGATTCGTACGACCAGCAAGTTCGTGGGCAGGCTATTGAGCATCCGTTCCGTGGTGCTCCCGACGAGCAAACGGTTCACCCACCCCTTGCCGTGCGAGCCGACGACGAGGAGATCGGCCGACCAATCCGTCACGCGCCGGGTAACGGCTTCGGACGGCTCGCCGTGGGCGATCAGGCGTGACGCTGGGTAGTCGCCCAGCACGGTGTCCGCCACGTGGTGGAACTCGGCCTCCGCGAGCCGGCGGTATTCTGGATCCTCCAAGGCAACGGGAAGCGTGGCCAGCACGGGGAGAGGCTCTACGGCGTGGAAGACTTCGAGATCGGCGCGATACAGGTCTGCGAACTTGCGCGCCTCCTCGATCGTCGGCGCGGCTGCATAGGACACGTCGACCGCTACCAACACGCGTCGAATTCCTCCCGCATCGCCCTTGGCAACCAGCACGGGTACGTCGGTGGTGCGAACGACGTTGTGGACGGTGCTACCGCCGAACCAGCGCGTGATGCCAGGGTGGTGCTTGCCCCCCAACACAACGAGTCCCGCTCCAAGCTCCGTCACGGCTTCTTTGAGCGCCATTGCGGCGCTCCCGAGCCGAACGTCGAGATTCGACAACGCGTCGACCGTCACAACCGGTTCGAGGGCATCCAGGAGACGGGAACGCGCAGCGCTCACGACCGCCTCGTTGAGAGCTTCGACGTCGAGGGGAAGTTCAGGCGCACTTGCTGCCGCCCAGGCACTTGGCGCCCCATGAACGAGGTGACACGCAACACCGGCTGCCCTCCCGACGGTCAATGCCAGGTTCGCGGCGTGAATGCCCTCGGGCGAGTCGTCGACGCCGGCCACAATGGGCTTCCAAGCTTGCTTACTCGAAGTATTACTCATGGCAAAAAAAGCCTATGACTGGATCGGTGATCGCGTTCTTAAACTCCGGTGAATGAATCGTTAGGAATCGATTCAGACACCTTCACCGCCGTCTCATCGTCGGCTAACCGCGCGTCCCCTATGATCTACGCTGTCCTGATACGGAGGTCAATATGAAAGGGACGATGGCACCCAGGACGCCCGGGCTACGCAAGGTCATGGATCGCATGTTCGATCCGTTATTCGCGCCGCTCGACGTTCGCGAGATCAGGACGGCGTCTTGGTCGTTCGGCTGCCAAAGAAGGAGCTAGCCGTCAAGAGTCGCATCACGATCGAGTGAGGGGTTGACGGTCCTCGTTCGGGCCACCCGCGGGCCCCGCCGGTCGGTGGCGGGGCCCGCTCCGCTGTCGACCATGCGGGCGCGCCTCTGGCGTTAACTTGTGACAGCGACCTGTGCCACACGGTGAGTAGCCGCGCAACCTGCAACCTGACCGGGATGGTGTATCAGCGTGAAGTGGGCATGGAAATTAGCTGTGGTTTCTGGGATCAAGATCCAGGTTCATTGGACCTTCCTCCTCATCATTCTCTGGGTGATTTTCGTCCACGCGGCGCAAGGCGCCGGTCCGGCGCAGACCGTGCGGGGTATCGTGCTCATTCTCGCGATCTTCGCGTGTGTCGTGTTGCACGAACTCGGCCATGCGCTCACGGCGAAGAGATTCGGTATCGAGACCCGGGACATCACGCTGCTCCCAATCGGAGGCGTCGCGCGGCTCGCGAAGATGCCGGAGGATCCCCGTCAGGAACTCGCCGTGGCACTGGCCGGGCCGGCGGTGAATGTCGTCATTGCGGCCGGTTTGGCGGTCGTGTTGGGCATGACGAGCGGGATCGAGCTGCCCGCTGAAGCTGCGGTCATTGGCGGACATCTCGGTGCGCAGCTCATGTGGGTCAACCTGTTTCTCGTCGGGTTCAATTTGTTGCCGGCGTTTCCCATGGACGGCGGGCGAGTGCTACGTGCGCTCCTCGCCCAACGGCTCGAGTACGTGCAGGCCACTCAGATCGCCGCGAGTGTCGGGCAGATCATGGCGATCATGTTTGGCGTTATCGGTCTCTTGATGAATCCGTTTCTCCTGATCATCGCCATCTTTGTGTATGTGGGAGCGCAGCAAGAGGCAACGCATACGTCGATGCGGGTCGCCCTCGCGGGCATGCCGGTCCGCGACGCAATGATCACCCAGTATCGCACGCTGGATCAGGGCACAACGCTCGACGAGGCGGTCCACGAGCTCCTCGCAGGGTCGCAGCAGGACTTTCCGATCGTGGACGACGCAGGGATCGCCGGCATGCTCGTCCGACAGGATCTCGTTCGCGCTCTCAAAGAAACCGGAGGTGCCACGCCCGTGTCTCAGGTGATGCGTCGGGAGTGCGCGACCGTCGACGACACCGAGATGCTGGAGCGGGCCTTCGAGCGAATGCGGAACGGCTCCTGCTCGACACTCCCAGTGCTTCGCCACGGAGAACTTGTTGGACTTCTGACGCTCGAGAACGTGGGCGAAGTCATCATGATCAACTCCGCCCTCCGCCGTCCTCGCGCGCGTCGCGCGGTGGACGACATCTTCGGCTCGTCCTAGGGCAGCTGGTTAGAAGGGGATCGCGTACGCGAGCCCCGCGGCCAACATGACGTCGAACTGGTGCCGGTCGAGCCCCAGCCTGTCGAATCGGTAAAACCACCCACTGAGCTCGGCGAAGAAGGCCACGATCGAGTTATCGGGGATATAGTTGATCCCCGTGCCCAGCTTGGTCGCAAGCTTTTCGAATGTCTCCACGCCGGGCTCGTCCGGATCGAACGAAGCGCGCGCCAACCCAACTATGAAGTATGGGACGATCGAACTGGTGTTCGGGATGCCGAGTTGCAGGTCGACACCGATGAGACTGCGCCGCACCCCCGGCTCAGCCAGCGTCCAATTGTCGATGTCGCTCTTTGCGAAAGTGGCCGTCGCGCGCACCGCGGTACGCCGGCTGACCTGGAGCGCGACGCCTCCACCACCAGCGGGCGCGACACCAAACCCGACACCGCTATCGGCCAGGGACACGGTCGGCGCATTGAACCCGCCGTACCCAAGGAGCACCAGAGCGCCTTGGGCCGTCACCGGAGCCGCCGCAAGGCTGCTCACGAGACACACGGCAAACCACGTTCGCATGGAACTATGTACCATTTCGTTTTTCCAAAAACGCATCGAGCCTGAACCTACCTCCACCCGCGGTGGCGAGAAAGAGAAACACAAATGAGTAGAGCGCGGCCAGTTCGCCGCCATTTCCCCACGGCCAGAATCCCCTCGGTACGTGCCGCCAGAAATACGCAACGGCCATTTCCCCGGCCAGCACGAATGCGATGGGGCTCGTGAAAACACCTAGCATGACGAGCCCGCCGCCGAAGAACTCGAGCACACCAGCAACCCCGTGTGGCGAAAATAGCTCGCGGGGCGCGTCTGCTCCAAACCAGGCGAAGAGCTTCTGACCGCCGTGAGTCATGAAGAGAAAGCCGACGACGATGCGCATGAGACCATGTGCGATGTCATTGTATGCTTCGAATAGGTTTGTCCCCATATCATGTCCTCATGCAACTGTAGCTGGCCGACTGTCACGCCGTACTGTGCGACTCTCTCTTCGCCGGGTCGACCAGACTGATCAATGTCTGTCCAGCCTTCGGAGTAGGAGGTCGTTCAGCAGTGAACACCTGAACTTCTCCGGCGTCATTCACCGAAAGCAAAGGAATGGCCGTGTCACCGTAGAGCCGGCGGAAATCATTGTAACTGAATTCGGCTGTCAAGCCAGTGGCTTTGATTTCAGCGCCAGCGTCGATGCGGGCGTCGATCACCGAGTGGCTGACGTCGGAGCCGAACAGCACGCGTCCCCGAAGATGCTTGGGGATCGCCGACTTGCTGCTCTTGCTCCTACCGGACCCGGGCGGGAGTTGGTAGACGCGCGAGCGGCCGAACAGTTCACCAAAGTGGAGGGTCGCCAATGCGTTGACCTCATCGTTCGGCGTGACGGCGAGCATCGACCCAATGCCGTCGAGGTCCAGTTCCTCCATGAGGCGTTCGAGCAAGGCGTTGCCGTAGTGTGCCGGAAGACCGGCTTGCCTGGCGGCCGCGATGTTCGCCCAATTGGAATCGATCAAGAGAACCGTGATCTTCCGCTGTTGCAGTACCCGGGCCAACGACCGCACCCACCCGGCAGCGCCCACGATCACGAGCCCCTGGGGATTCGGTGAGGCGACGCCGAGTTTCCGCGCGGCGGGCGCTGCCGACAATCCGTAGAACCCAACCGTCGCTACGATCACCAAGAACGTAACTGGGATCAGTTGCTCGGCTCCTTCATACCCTCCGGGGCGTTCGGCGAGCTCAAAAGCAAAGATCGAGGAAACCGCGGCGGCGACGATCCCTCGCGGCGCCATGAACCCAAGAAACACGCGTTCACGCGTGTTCAGATCTGTGCCAAGAGTCGCGAGCGCCACACTCACGGGCCGCACAATCAGGATCAACGCGACAATAAACAGAACCGTACTCAGCGTCGTTCCGGAAAAGGCGCTCAACTCAATTCGTGCTGCTAGGAGAATGAACAACGCCGAGATCAACAGCACACGGAGGTTTTCTTTAAACTGGATGATGTGATGAACGGTCACTATTCGCTGGCTGGCCAATACGGATCCCATAATCGTGACGGTGAGCAAGCCGGTTTCGGCCTGGACCAGATTGGACGCCGTGAAGGTGGAGAGCACAACCGCAAGCGCGACGGGGTTCTGCAAGAAGTCCGGGACCCAGTGGCGTCTGAGTAACACGATCATGACACCGGCGCCGAGCAACCCAAACACGCCGCCGGTCGCCGCAGCTTTGAGTACGCCAACCGCAGCCGCCGAAATCCCGCTGCCCGGTTCGCCGGCGACGATTGCTTCGAACACGAGCACGGCCAGAATAGCACCGATCGGGTCGTTGACGATCCCCTCCCATTTGATGGCCGACCCTACTTTCGCATCCGGTCTGATGTGGCGAAGCAACGGGCCGATCACGGTTGGCCCAGTCACGATGAGCAATGCGCCAAAGAGGAGAGACAATCCCAAGTCGAAATCGAGTAGCCAGTATGCGAGCACGGCAGATGCCGCCCATGTCGTCAGTGCACCGATGGTTGCCAGATTGCGGACGACCTTCCCGATCTCGCGGAGTTCGGCCATGTCGAGACTCATGCCGCCCTCGAACAGGATGATCGCCACCGAAAGCGATACGACCGGCGACAAGAGGTCGCCGAGCATGGCATCCGGGTCGAGAAACCCCGTGAGTGCGCCCGCCCAAAAACCGACGACCAGCAACAGGAGGATCGATGGAAGACGAAGACGCCACGCCAGCCACTGCGCGCCGATGCCGAGAGCCACCACGGCTGTCAGGCCGACGAGGATATTGTGTCCCATGACCTGCTACGCGTATTGGGGCTGGGGCACGTTCGCAACTCCGATCATGTCAGGTCGCTGCACGGGAGCGACCGGCGCGTCGGTGGATCGTGCCTTTGGGAGCCAGTCTAAACCACGGGTGTTGTGCGAACGCGCCGGCACCGGTGCTCGCCAGACCCACACCGATCAGAAACACCGGGCCCGAGGGGTAGCTCAGGTCTGCGAGTGCCGAAACCGTCGCCAACACCAAGATCGAGATTCCGAGAAAGCATTCGGCAACCGACGGGCCAAGGCGTCGCATACGATACGCCGCATGCCGCCATGCCCGATCTCCGGGTCCCCGGTTTCGGTACTTGGGTGTACGGCGAAACGGAGAGCCCGACACGAAGACGCCCCGCCCGACCGCCAGTGCCTGGCCGAATGCGATACCCGCCCCGAGCACCATAATGGGTGGAATGAGTACGGCCTCCCGCCACCAACGCGTCGTTCCCCTGCTCCACGCCGCCACCATATAGAACGCCGACAATGTGAGGGTCGCGATGCCAATGAGCACCGCATCGGCGATGGCAAGCCACGTATGATGGCTCGACCCGGCAAAGAGACCGGCGCCAACCCCCGCGAGCGCCAGTACAATGAGAAGAAGGTACGCGACGTGACCGGTGAGGTGCCAAAACGCCTCGCATTTCACGATGGCCCTGAGCGGGGAACGCATGATTCGTGGTAAGAGCTTCACAGCCGTCTGCACGCCACCCTGAGCCCACCGCTGTTGCTGTACGCGGTACGCTGCAACTTCCACCGGTAGCTCCGCGGGCACCACGACATCGTTTCGGTAGACAAAACGCCAGCCCGCGAGCTGCGCTCGATATGACAAATCGAGGTCCTCGGTCAGCGTGTCGTCACGCCATCCTCCCGAAGAGACGATCGCGCGCTTCCGCCAGATCCCCGCGGTGCCATTGAAGTTGAAAAAACAGTTCATCGCCGACCGGGCGCCGTGCTCTACGATAAAGTGCGCGTCGAGTTGGAGCGCCTGGACTCTCGTGAGCAGAGAACTGTCCGCATTGAGATGTCCCCAACGCGCCTGGACCATTCCGACTCCCGGGTCGTCAAACTCGGAAACCAGACGGCGCAGGAAATCACGCTCTGGGACGAAATCGGCGTCGAACACCGCAATCAGTTCGCCGCGGGCTTCTCGAAGCCCGTACGCCAGCGCGCCGGCTTTGAATCCGCGGCGAGTGCCCCGACGGACGTGTCGCGCACTCACGCCCCGACGCGTGAGGTTCGCGATCATGTCGTGGACCAGTTGCGAGGTCTCGTCCGTCGAGTCGTCGAGGACCTGTATCTCGAGCTGCGCCTGCGGGTAATCCAACGCCGCAGCCGCTGCGAGAGCCCGTGTAGCGACGTAGCGCTCGTTGTACAAAGGAATCTGAACGGTCACGGTCGGGAAGTCATGGCGGCGAGGCGGCGGCCTGGAAGTGGAACGGACAGCCAGAACACGGATCGCCAAAAACAGCCGATGACAACCGTATGCGGAAAGCAGCATCGCGGCCGCGATGTGGACGGCGAAAAAGATCGTCGTCATGGAAGTCGAGGACGCCGATCGCCCGATGGACGCCTAACGCTCGGCAATTCGATCATGTCGCGCTGAGCGAGCTCCCCCCGTCGACGACAAAGATCGCCCCCGTAATCCAGGACGCAGCCGGGCTGGCCAG
>JBFIZG010000051.1:0-14274 GCA_041604955.1 Gemmatimonadales bacterium
GAGGCCAAAGGCGCCGGATGCCGCAAACCAGCGCGGCTCGCTCGACATGAACCCGATCGTGAGCGAGGCGAGGGTCGCGGTGCCCAGAATCGCCCGCATAGCCCCGCTCACGCCGATCGGCGATCCGCGGTATGGACTCCTCATCACGTGAAACAGCCTCCCGGTTGACGCTACCCGCACGCCGCTCAACTCTTTCACTATGGTTATGACGCCGGAGTCCCGACTACAAGAGCGCCCGCTCACCGGTCGCCGCATCGTGGTAACCCGGGCCGCGGAAGACGCCGAGCGGCTCGCTGGGCGGCTACGGTCGCTCGGCGCAAAGCCGATCGTCGCGCCGGTGATTCGAACGGAGTTCACCGATCCGCCCGAGCTTGCGGCCTCGCTTAAGGACGTCTCTCGATTCGATTGGATCGTGTTCACCAGCCGAAATGGGGTCGAGGCCGTGTTTCGACTGGTGGAGAGCCTCGAGGGACCGCGCATCGCCGCGATCGGGCCGGCCACCCGCGCAGCCCTGGAGCGCCGGGGCGCACATGTCGACCTGATGCCGGACACCTATGTCGCAGAGGGCATCGTCGAGACGCTGGGCGACGTAACAGGTCTCGAAATCCTTCTTCCGCGTGCGGACATCGCTCGCGCGACGCTCGCTGACCAACTCACCCGTCGCGGCGCCCGCGTGACCCAGGTGGCCGCGTACGAAACGGTGATGCTCCCGTGCGACCCCGCCACATGGGATGATGCGGACACCGTCACCTTTACCAGCGCATCGACCGTGCGCGGGTTTCTCGAGTCAGGAAACGTCCCGGCGGGCGCAAACGTCGTCTGCATCGGCCCCATCACCGCGGCGGAGGCCCGCGCACACGGCCTCACCGTCACGGCCGTGGCGCGCGAGTACACTGAGGACGGGTTGGTCGACGCGCTGACGGATACACTCGGCAAAGGTGAAGCGTGAGCACCGAACGGCGGCAACTCGTTCGCTACCTCTTCTTGAAACTGGAGCCGTCGTGGCGGAGGCTCGGAGCGGACGAACAGTTCGCGCACAAACAACAGTTCGGCCAGGCGCTCAAAGACTTTCGCGCGCGGCTCTTGCTCCGGACGTACAGCACGGTCGGCACGCGCGGCGAGTCAGATTTGATGCTCTGGCAGGCTGCCGAAGATTTGGAAACGCTCCAGGCACTGGAGACCGCGATCTTTTCGACGGCCATGGGAGCGTATCTGAACATCGCGCACAGTTTTCTCGCGATGACCCGGAAATCCACGTACGAATTCCCCGACACCCCGGAAGACCAAGAGATCGTCCGCCCCGCCGACAGCAAGTACTTGTTCGTCTACCCGTTCGTCAAAACCCGCGAATGGTACTCCCTCCCGTTCGAAAAGCGTCACGAAGCGATGGAAGAACACGTCACCATCGGACGGAAGTATCCCGGCGTGCGGATCAACACGACGTTTTCGTTCGGGCTGGACGATCAAGAGTTCATGGTGGCGTTCGAGGGCGACGACCCCGCGGAGTTCCTCGACCTAGTGATGGATCTGCGTTCGAGCGTGTCGTCGTCATACACCGAGCGCGACACTCCCACGTTCACCTGTCTTCAGATGTCGATCTGGGAAGCGCTCGACGCACTCGGCGGCACTCCCGCCGCGCTAGAGCGGCGCACCGATGGAGCCGAGCCGTCGGAGAACGGATTCACACCGGTCGCGACCACTCGAGACGTGCTGCCGGGCGTCGGAAAGCGCGTCTACTTGGGTAGCCAGGCGATCGCCCTGTTCAACGTGGGCGGCGAGTACCACGCGGTAAACGATCGCTGCACCCACGGACGCGCGTCGCTTTCCGAAGGAACCGTGCAGAACAGCGACGGGCAGTGTGTGCTCGAATGCCCCTGGCACAAGGGCAGGTTCGACCTCACAAACGGGACGCCGTTGTCCGGTCCGGTCCGCGTTCCCATAAAGAAGTACGAGGTGAAGGTCGCTGGGGAGACGATTCTTGTCCGCTGAGCCCGCGTCCCCCGACTCGCTTGATTCGGACGTTGAAACGTCCGCTCGGCGCCCTGCGGGCGACGCGTCTTCGAAAGACGGCGGGCCGGTTACGACCGCCGACCCGCCTCTCTTTCTCAGCGCGTGCCGGCGGCTCCCGACGGAACGGACCCCCGTTTGGTTCATGCGTCAAGCCGGGCGGTACATGCCGGAGTATCGCGCCATCCGGAAGAAGGCCTCCCTGCTCGAGATCTGTCACACCCCCGAACTCGCGGCGAACGTCACGCTGATGCCGGTGGACCAGCTCGGGGTGGACGCGGCAATCGTCTTCGCCGACATCCTCCTCCCATTCGAGCCGATGGGGTTGGGGCTCTCGTTCGAAGAGGGCGTCGGACCGGTGATCGCGCGCCCGATCCGGACGGCAAAAGACGTGGATACACTCCCTGAGGTCGACCCGGAAACCGATTTGGGGTACGTGCTCGAGACCATACGTATCACGAGTACCGCGCTCGAACGCCGAGTGCCGGTGATTGGGTTTGCCGGCGCCCCGTTCACGCTCGCGAGCTATGCAATCGAAGGGGGCCCGACCCGAAGCTTTCACGCGACCAAACGGTTCATGTACAACAACCCGGACGCGTGGAACCGTCTGCTCGTTCGTCTTGCCGAAGCGGTGGGGCGCTACCTCGCCGCTCAAGCCCGTGCCGGCGCCGGTGCGCTCCAACTGTTCGACAGCTGGGTGGGATGCCTCTCCAGAGAGGACTACACCCGTTTCGTCATGCCGCACACTAAGCGCGCCTTGGAGATCGCAGGAGAGTCTGCTGTCCCACTCATCCACTTCGGTACGGGGACCAGCATGCTGCTCGACCTGATGGCCGATGCCGGGGGGGATGTGATCGGGGTGGACTGGCGGATTCCGTTGGACCGGGCGTGGGACGCGGTGGGACCGCGCGGCATCCAGGGAAACCTCGACCCCGCGGCCCTGTCGGCCCCGACAAGCGAGCTGAAGCACCAGGTCCGTATGGTCATCCAGCAAGCGGGTGGCCGCCCCGGCCACATCTTCAACCTCGGCCATGGAGTGCCGCCCACCACGGATCCGGATCGGCTCCGAGCGGTGGTGGACATGGTGAAAGAGGGGAGCGTTGCCCGCGTCTAAACGGGATGTCGCGATCGTCGGCGGGGGGATCGCGGGACTTTCGGCCGCCTACGACATGGCCCGCCGCGGGGTCGATTTTGCGCTGCTCGAAGCCTCGAACTGGCTGGGTGGTCAAATTCGCACCGAGCAGGCCGCGGGGTTCGTCGTCGAATTCGGAGCGGAGGGCATTGCACTACAAGAGACTCCTGTCAAAAGACTTATAGACAGCCTCTCCTTAACTGACCGTACGGTCAGTCAACAACCGCTGCGTTCTTTTCGTGTCTCAGGGTCCGATGTCACACCGTTAGAGCCCGCGGAGGCGGCTAAACTGCTGGATCTCCGGATCGAACCGTCGGTCGCGGGCAAAGGCCTCATGACGTTCAAAGCGGGAATGGCCGAACTGGTGCGTGCCCTTGCCGGACACCTGCCGGACGACAGCCTCGTTCTCGGGGCACGAGTCGCGTCGATCACGCGGGGGCGCGGACTCTACCGCATCGAGTATGGCAGCGGCCGGGCCCAGCTCGCCCGCTCGGTGATCCTCGCACTACCGGCGGACGAGACGGCACGGTTGCTCGCTCCGCTTCACGCGCCGACAGCAAGGGTGTTCCAGAACCTGCAACCCTTTTCGAGCGTGAGCGTTTCACTCGCGTACCAACGGAAAGACGTCGCGCACCCGCTCGGCTGTGGGGGATTCATCATGGCAGGACGCGCCCGCAAAGGCTCACAGGTGAGGGCCTGTACCGTCGTGTCGGAACGGTTTCCTGAGCACGCACCCCAGGGCTGGGTGCTGCTCAGGGTCTTCTTTCGACCCCGAGGAGACACGCCGATCGATCGACCGGACAGCACCTGGGTCGAATTCGCCTTGAGCGAACTGACACCTCTACTCGGACTGAACGGCCGGCCCCAGCATATTTGGGTGTCCCGCTGGCCCAGTGCGCTCAACCGGCAGAGCGATGCGCAACTCGAAGGGATTCGGGAGGTGCGCAGTCAGCTCACGACACGCGAACCGATCGAGCTGGCAGGAGCGGCATCCGAAGGAGACGGTATCGAACGCGCCATCTTATCGGGACACCGTGCGGTCGAGAGCCTGTTATCCGGACTCCCTTCCGTGGCGGCTGGGAAGCGCGCAACTTGACCGGGCCGCACGTCTCTTCAAGCCGGCCGGAGCAATCCCGCATGTACGACAACCTGATCATCGTGGATCATCCGTTGGTGCGGCATAAGGTCACAAAGCTCCGCGACAGACGCACGTCCACGAGAGATTTCAAGGCGCTCGTCAACGAGATCGCGATGCTCATGGCGTACGAGGCAACCAAGGACCTGTCGCTCGAAGAGACCGAGGTGGAGACACCGCTCGAGCGAACCACGGGCCACCAGGTCGCCGGTAAGAAGCTTGCGCTCGTTCCCATTCTCCGCGCCGGGCTCGGTATGGTCGACGGCATCACCGAGCTCATCCCCAGCGCACGCATCGGTCACATCGGCTTGTACCGCGACCACGAGACGCTGGAACCGGTGGACTACTATTTCAAGATGCCGGGGAGCGAAGAAGATCGGATTTTCTTCGTGCTCGACCCCATGCTCGCGACCGGCGGATCCGCGGTCGAGGCGGTCGCCGCGCTGAAACGAAGCGGAGTTCAACTGATTCGGTTTCTGTGTCTCGTTGCCGCGCCGGAGGGGGTGGAGCGCATGGCCGCAGCCCATCCCGAAGTGCCGGTCTATACGGCCGCGCTCGACCGGGAACTCAACGACTCCGGGTACATTCTTCCCGGACTGGGCGATGCAGGAGACCGACTGTTTGGGACGCGATAGGCGCGATAGGGCGCTTCTTCGAAGCGCCATTGAAAATTGTTGATTGCAGATCGGTGATTTCAGATTGAATTGATTGTACGTTGTCGTGGAGCCGAAATGACGCGTCACCGTCGGATGTTCGTGTCGTCCTCATTCGTCGTCAGTCACATAATGAATCATTCTGAACTCTGCGCTCTGCACTCTGCATTCTGCACTCCCCAGTCGTCTTCAGTCGTCTCCAGTCGTCAGTCACATGATGAATCATTCTGAAATCTGCACTCTGCAATCTGCAATCTGCATTCCCCCGTCATCCTCCGTCGTCTTTAGTCGTCCTCACCTCTAGGTTCTAGTCATGTTGACACCAATTCGCTCTCGGCGCGCCTACGACGGTCGTATCATCAAGGTCGACCTCGACACCGTTCGCGGGCCGGATGGGTCGGAATTCGAACTGGAGATGGTCCGCCACCAGGGGGCGGCGGCCGTTGTGCCGTTCCTCTCAGAACGAACCGCAAGCGACCCAAGCATTCTGTTGATCAAGCAGTTTCGGCACGCTGCCGGCGGGACGATCTGGGAAATCCCGGCCGGAGTGCTGGAGCCCGGAGAGCCGCCGGCCGACTGTGCGCGACGCGAGCTGCTGGAAGAGGCCGGCGTGAACGCGGAGGAGATCCATCATCTCACCACCATCTACACCACGCCCGGATTCACCGACGAGCAGATCCACCTCTTCGTCGCGACGGGCATCACCGCCGGGGAAACCAACCACGAGCCCGACGAGTTTATAGAAGTAGAGACGCGGCCGCTCTCCCGGGTGCTGGAAATGGTCCGGGGAGGGGAAATCGTGGATGGAAAGACCGTGGTGGCCCTGCTCTATTTGGCAGGATTCTGGCTCAATATGTAGGCACGGCGTCTCCAATCGGGTACACCGGCCCGTCAAAAAGGACCGCCGGGGCCGGTCCCACGCAGCTCCATCCACTGAAGTTTCGCGGCTTTAAGTCTCTTGTTTGCAACAGGTTATATGATCGTACCCGTCCGCGCCCGCGCCGAGGTACGCTTTGTGCAAAACTTGGCCGGTGCACGCGACACGACACAACGCCGTTTTGGAGGTGTGGACCACGGGATTTTTCTGTCCGAATTCAGGGCGCTTGGAGTCTCGGGGACCGCGCCCAGGAGCAAAACCATGACAGCAGTCGCTCAAAAAAAGCGAAGCACTGCCTTCGCCCAAATTGCCAAGCCGCGGCCGTTCGACGATTCGGACGATTCTCAGGTGGTCGCCGCGTACCTCGCAGGCAACACGAGAGCGTTCGCCGAGCTGGTCGCACGGTATGAGAAGCGACTGCTCAACTTCGTCTACCGCACCATTGGCGATCGGGAACGGGGCGAGGACCTCGTCCAGGAAGTGTTCATTCGGGTGCATCGCCATCTGCACCGGTTCGATCAGTCGAAGAAGTTCTCGACGTGGATCTATACGATCGCCTCGAACTTGGCGAAGAACGAACTCCGGAACCGGAGCCGGAATCCCCTCGTCCTGTTCCAGACCATCAAGAAGAACTGGGATGAAGATCACCGGCCCCTCCAGTTCGAAGACCGCCACAACCGCCCCGACGACCTGTTTCGGAAGCGTCATCTGAGGGAACAGGTGGAATGGGCAGTGAGCGAGCTGCCCGAGCACCATCGGGTGGTGTTCGTGCTCCGGGAACTCGAGGGGAAGACCTACGAAGAGATTGCGGAGATCACCGACTGCAACCTGGGCACGGTCAAGAGCCGTCTCAACCGGGCCAGGAACCGGTTCGCACAGCTGATCGAACCGCTCTTGGATTGATCCGGCGGGCGGGAGCCACGCCTCCCGCCCCCGTCCACCCCCCTTCGCGCTGCACAGCGCACTGCCTTAACCGAATCTTCAAAGCCGCTTCATAACCCATTGCCGACGCGCCTATAAGCTTGGGCATTCGGCCGTCCGGACGGCTCGGTTACATAGCTCTATCGCGAGAGGCACGACCATGGCGACGGTAGCTCATGCATCGCCGCAGGCGCCATCGGGGATGGGATACTGGAGGACCGCGCAGATCGTCGGCGTGGTCGCAACCGTGGCGATACTCGTGGGGTTGTTCGTTAGACCGGACGCCTCACTCGACATTCTCTGGAACATCCTCATCCCTCTCGTACCGGCCTCGCTGCTGATCAGTCCGGCCGTCTGGCGAAACGTGTGCCCGCTCGCCACGCTACAAGTCGCCGCCAACCGACCCGGTGCACACCGCAAGCTGTCGGGACGCATCATCCCCGGAGCTGGCGTCGTCGGCATCACCCTCTTGGCGGTCATGGTGCCCGCGCGCCGGTTTCTGTTCAACAGCGATGGGCCCGTACTCGCCATTACCATCATCGCCGTCGTCGTGCTGGCCGTCGTGCTGGGAGCGCTCTTTCAAGTCAAGGCGGGATTCTGCAACGCGATCTGCCCCGTGCTTCCGGTCGAGCGGCTTTACGGCCAACACCCCTTGATCAGGGTGGACAACCCGCGGTGCGTGCCCTGCACCATGTGCACTACGCGAGGCTGCATCGACCTCGGTCCGGCCAAGTCGATCGCTCAGACGCTGGGCGGCGCTCGCCGGTCGCACGCCTGGCTTAGGACGGGTTTCGGCGTCTTCGCGGCCGCGTTCCCGGGGTTCGTCGTTGGATATTACACGGTCCAGGACGGTACGCTGGGAAGCGCCGGGGCGGTGTACCTGACCGTCATGGGGTGGGCGCTTGCGAGCTATGTCATCACGGTACTGCTGGTGTGGACATTTCAGGCAAGTGCTTCACAGACCATGGTTCTCCTGGCCGCCACCGCTGTCGGGTGCTATTACTGGTTCGCTGCCGAGACTGTGACGACTGCCTTCCACATCCAAGGGGCCGCAACGACGGCCATACGCGTCATCGCCCTGGCGCTCGTCGTGTTCTGGCTGTGGCGCGCGACCGACTTTCCCGGTGCGCGGGCTCCGGTGGGGTAATCACGGGCTGACCCTCACCCGCGCCGGGTCTGTCCTAAGGAGGCTGCTGCTGCGACGGAACTTCCTTGCCCCCCGTAGGTATGTATGCCCAGTCATATGGGTATGCGCTGTCACGAATTCCTCGAACGCTATTCCGATTACCGGGACGGTCTCATTGTGGACGCCGAGACCCGTGCCCGTATCCTGAGCCATCTCGACCACTGCATCCGATGTATGGGGTACGATGCTCTCGTGGCCCGGGGGGTGATTGCGCTCAGGGCTACCGGAGAGGTGGAGCCTTCGCGGAGGCTCCGGCGAGCGCTCGACGAACGCTTCGCCACGACGACGCCGGCGCCCCCGGGCCCGGGCTATGTCCGGTCTACCTCCGCGGGGGTGATGGCCGCGCTCATGGTAGCCGGCGTCCTGATCCTGGTCGGATGGGCTGGGACCACGTTTCTCGTCGCGCCGCCCGCCACCACGCGGGCCGAACGGCCAGCGCCCGCGAAGTCGGTGGTGGTGCTGGCCAACCCCGGAGTCCCCTTTGTTGGGTTCACCGATCTCAGTGTTCCAGCCTTTCGCGAACCGGCCGTGGTCGAGTCCGCGACCGTCGCCAGACCGCAGATGACCTTCGGCGCCTGGGTCAATCTCACGCGCTAGCCCAAGCGACACCACACTTTCTAACCCACATACCCCTCGGTAACTTCCGCCTTGTATGGCGGCAGCCAAGTCGTTCGACACGGTCTATCGCGCCTTGCAAAAGGACGACGTTGCCCCGGTCTATTATCTGACGGGCCCCGAGGACGTCCTCAAGGACGAGTTGGTCACGTTCATCGTGGATCGGGTGCTCGACGAGGGGGGCCGCGACTTCAATCTCGATATGCGCTCCGCATCGGATCTGACCGGGGAGAGTCTCCACGCCCTGATCGAGACGCCACCGATGTTGGCCGATCGCCGCGTCGTGGTGGTGAAGAACGTCGACCAGTGGCGGCCGAACGCCAAAGTCTGGCAGGTGCTCGACCGTTACCTCGAGCAACCGTCTCCCTCTACCGTGTTGGTCTTGACGCACGGCTCCGAGCGTACGCGCAAATCGCTGGAGACGAGCGCGGTTCACGTCGTACTCAGCCCGCTCAACCCGGAACGATTGGTTCGCTGGGTCGACCGCCGGGCAAAGCAGGCCGGTCTGGAGTTCTCGGAAGAGGCGGCCCGCCATCTAATTGCCGCCGTCAACACCGACCTTGCACAGTTGGGGATGGAAATCGACAAACTCGCGTCTGCCGCACCAAACGGAACCGTCGACATCGCGCTCGTATCCGATCTCGTAGGGGTACGCCGTGGTGAGACCACCCATGACTGGGTTGACGCCGTGCTATCGCGCGACACTACGCGGTCCATCTCCATGCTGCCAACCGTGCTTGGAGGCGCCGGCGCCACGGCCGTCCGGATGATGATCACACTCGGCACCGGGTTGATCGGCGTCCGCATCGCGCGGAGACGGCTGGACGCGGGCGGGGGCGATCGTCAGGCACGAGACGCGATCTTCAATGCCCTGCGTGCGGCGCGGCCCGCCGGGCTCCGAAGTTGGAAAGAAGAGTCCGCGGCGTGGGCACGTGCAGCCTCTAACTGGACGCGCCGCGAGCTGACGCATGCGATCCGGGCGGCGTACGATTGCGACCGGGCGCTCAAGTCCACAACCGTAAGCGACGAAATCGGTGTGCTCTCTCACATGGTCTTGACCATGGCCAGACTGAAGGTGGCAGCATGAGGTCCGTCATTCTCGCATGTGTGGCGATGGTCTGTGGATCCGCATCCGCATGGGCCCAAGCCGACTCACTTTTGGCCGAGGCCATTCGGCTCATAACCGAAGGCCAAGGCGATTCGGCGCGCGCATTGGTCGACCGTCAACTCCGAAGCACTTCAGAGTTCGATACAGAGTACCCGGGGACGTTGTTCGCCGCGGGAGTCGTCGCGTCCGACACGAGCACCGCGCTCAACTATTTCCGAAGAGTGAGTATCGAGTACTCGGGATCCGCGTGGGCGGACGATGCGCTGCTCAGGCTTGCGCAGCTCAGTTTCGCGGCGGGACAGTACCCTCAAGCGCTCCGATCGAGCGAAACCGTCTTGTTGGACTATCCGTTCAGCGACGTGGTCAACGAGGCGAGATTTTGGGCCGGGAGAATCGAGCTCGCCATGGGCGGATTCGCCGATGCCTGTGCTCATTTTCGAGCCGTTGTCGAGTCGGGTGATGAGGACGTCGAGCTGATCAATCGGGCGCAGTACCACCTGTCGCGTTGTACCGCGGCGGAGGCGCAGCCCCAGGCGGCGGGAGCCGAACAGGCGAAGGCCACGCCACCACGCGCGAATAGAGTGTTTGCTGTACAGGTGGCGGCCGTGCGGGACGCCGCTTCGGCGGACGACCTCATGCGCTCTCTCAACTCGCAGGGATACACGCCGCATGTCGTTCGTGACACCGACGGGTTGCTGAAGATCCGGGTCGGCCGGTACGCCACGCGAGCCGAGGCGCAACGGCTGGCGAACGAACTCCGGCGGGCACTCGGGATCCGGCCGTTTGTGGTGGAGGAGACGTGACCGCCAGACGGAGCAGTGCTGCCGAAACACCCCTGATGCAGCAGTACCGGTCGATCAAGGCGCGGCACACCGACGCCATCTTGTTGTTTCGCATGGGCGACTTCTACGAGATGTTCTACGAAGACGCCGAGATCGGCGCTCGCGAACTGGGTCTCACGCTCACGAGTCGAAACAACGGTGGCGCGGCGGAGGTGCCGCTCGCAGGCGTGCCCGTGAAGGCGGTGACGGAGTATCTGAGACAGCTCGTCGAGCGGGGGCACCGCGTTGCGATCTGCGAACAGGTGGAAGACCCCAAACTGGCAAAGGGTGTGGTTCGCCGTGAAGTGGTCGAAACCGTCACACCCGGCGCCGTCATCGCGCACGACTGGCTCGAGGGAAGCCGCAACAACTTCTTGGTAGCCGTCGTGCCTGGTGAACCCGTTGGTATCGCCGCGTTGGACCTCTCGACCGGTGAGTTCGTCATCGAAACCGTTCAGCCGGGCGATCTGGAAGCGGTGCTCACCCGCTACGACCCCCGGGAAATCGTGTTGCCGGAGGAGTGCGGGTTCACCGTCGATCGAACGGGCGTCATGATCACCGATCGCGAACGATCCGAGTTCGATCGCTCTACAGCGGAAGAGTGCCTTCGCCGCCATTTCAACCTGCACACGCTCGATGGTCTCGGGGTGGAGCAGCGTGACGATCCCGCCATTCGCGCGGCCGGCGGCCTCCTGTCGTACGCCAAGGAACTCCAACCGGCGGGGCTTCCGCAGATTGCGCGCCCGGCGGTCAAGCGTTCAAATGCAACGGTACCGCTCGACGAGATGACCAGGCGGAACCTCGAACTGATCGAGCCGCTTCGGCAAGATCTGTCGGACAACACGTTGCTCTCCGTGTTGGATAAGACCGTGACGCCAATGGGCGCCCGGCTGCTCCGGCAATGGCTCCTGGCGCCGCTTCGGAAGGTCGACGAAATCACCGACCGACATGACGCCGTCCAGGTTCTGGCGGACGACGATCGGGGGCGCGCAAGGCTCAGGGACGCCTTAGAAGGCGTGCGCGACCTCGAGCGTTTGGCCGGGCGGACGGCGGCGCGGCGCGCGACGCCGCGGGACCTCGGCGGGTTGCGCGATTCGCTCGCGCGGCTCCCTGACGTGAGAAGCGCACTCGACGGTCTCGCCGGCCGCGAGAGCAGCGCAGCGTTGGAGCGGGTGGCACGCGAATTCGACTTGATGGCGGATTTGACACCGCGGTTGGCGGATCAACTCGTGGACCGGCCGCCGCCAAACGTGGGTGACGGCAACTCCATTCGGCCCGGCGCCGACCGTGCGCTCGACGAAGCGCGCGACCTGCGCGACGGCGGGAAACGGTTCATCGCGAGCATCCAGGCCCGCGAGCGGGAACGAACCGGGATACCATCGCTCAAGATCGGCTACAACCGCGTCTTTGGGTACTACATCGAGATCACCAAGACGCATCGCAGCTCCGTCCCCGAGGATTACGAACGACGGCAGACCCTCACCAACGCCGAACGCTACGTCACGCCCGAACTGAAGGAATACGAAGCCAAGGTGTTGGGCGCGGAAGAACAGATTCTCACGCGCGAGCGGGAACTCCTCGAGGCGCTGGCAGACCTGGTGCGCGAGCGGTTGCCGCGGCTCCGCACAACCGCGCGGCTCTTGGCGCAACTCGACGTCTATGCGTCGCTCGCCGAATCCGCGGTGCGCGGAAATCTAGTTCGTCCTGACATCTCCGACGGATACACACTCGACCTCCGCCAGTGCCGCCACCCGGTGGTCGAGCGGTCGCTCCCACCGGGCAAGTTCATTCCGAACGACGTCGTGTTGGACGAGGACGCGAGGATCATGTTGTTGACCGGTCCGAACATGGCCGGGAAATCGACGATCCTTCGCCAAGTCGGTCTCGCCGTCATCATGGCGCAGATGGGTTCGTTCGTTCCGGCGCGTTCGGCGGCAGTGGGTGTCGTCGACCGTCTGTTTACCCGCGTCGGCGCGAGCGACAACCTGGGGCGCGGCCAGTCGACCTTTATGGTCGAGATGAGTGAGACGAGCGCCATCCTCCATGCGGCCACCGAGCGCAGCTTGGTTTTGCTCGACGAGATCGGACGCGGGACGTCCACGTACGACGGTGTCGCCATCGCGTGGGCGGTGACCGAACATATCCACGATGCAGTCGAGTGTAAGACGATCTTTGCAACGCATTATCACGAGCTGACCGAGCTGAGCGACGAGCTGCCGCGACTTCGGAACGCGAACGTGGCCGTCAAGGAATCCGGTAACGACATCGTGTTCATGCATCGACTCGAACCGGGCGGCACGGATCGCTCCTACGGGGTGCATGTCGCGCAACTCGCCGGGCTCCCCCCAAACGTGGTAGGACGCGCGTGGGAGATCCTGAAGCTCCTCGAATCGGGGCATCACGTGGCGGCTGCTGCTCCACCGAGACCCGATGCGGACCAGTTGCCGCTATTTCGGACGCCCCCACACCCGGTCATCGAGGAGTTGCGTAAGTTGGAGCCCGACACCATCACACCAATCGAGGCGCTCAGCCGACTGGCAGATCTCAAGCGCCTGACGGAGGAACATTGAGGTTACGTATCGTCTGTTGCGCGGCACTGTTTGGAGGATGCGGGTTCGCGGATACCGGAAACGGTGATCCCACCATCGAAACAAACCCACGTGGGTTCGAGCCTCCGGTGGTCATGAATCCCGAGTCACCCGTTGAGTACCCGCTTTCATTATATGAGCGACAGGTAGGCGGAACGGTGATACTTCGTCTTTTCATTACCGAAGAGGGTACGGTGGTGCCGGAGTCGACCCGGGTCGCCACGAGCAGCGGAGAGGCGGGGTTGGATTCCGCCGCGGTCCGCGGCGTACCCACGATGGAGTTTGCTCCGGCCCGTCAGGACGGTCTCCCCATCGCAACCCTGTTTCTCCAACCGGTGCACTTCCGGCATCCTGCCACGTCCACGCCAGGCGACCAATCGTGACGCCACCGCATCAACGTCCGTACGACAGTGTGCTCGATACCATTGGGTGGACACCGCTCATCCGGCTGAACAAGGTCACCGCCGGCCTCAGCACTCCAGTCTATGGAAAGTCCGAGTTTTTCAATCCGGGTGGCTCGCTCAAAGATCGGATCGGCGTCGCGATCATTGCGGAGGCGGAACGACAGGGTCAGTTGAAGCCCGGCGGCGTAATTGTGGAAGGCACATCGGGAAACACCGGCGTGGGGCTCGCGATGGCGGCCGCCATCAAGGGATATCACTGCATCTTCACGATGCCGGACAAGATGTCCCAGGAGAAGGTGCGGCTCCTCAAGGCATTCGGCGCCGAAGTCATCATCACACCCACCGCCGTACCGCCCGACCACCCAGACAACTACGTCATGAAAGCCAAGGCCATCGTGAAGAAGACCGAGAACGCGGTCTTGGCAAACCAGTTTTACAACCAGGCGAACCCCGAAGCGCATTACCGCACCACGGGACCCGAACTTTGGGAACAGACGGAAGGAAAGATCACCCACTTCGTTGGCGCCGCCGGAACCGGAGGCACGCTGAGCGGGGCCGGGCGGTATCTCAAGGAAAAGAACCCCCGCATCCGCATCATTGCGGGTGACCCGGAGGGATCGATCTACGCTGACTATTCCCGTACGCGCACGATGTCGGAGGGACACCCCTACAAGGTGGAGGGAGTTGGCGGAGACAAGATCCCCGAGACGCTCCACTACGATGCGATCGACGAGTTCTACACGGTGAGCGACAGAGAATCCTTTCAGATGGCGCGACGACTCGCGCGCGAAGAAGGGCTCTTCACCGGAGGATCCACCGGGCTCAAC
>JBFIZG010000052.1:0-14089 GCA_041604955.1 Gemmatimonadales bacterium
CACCTCGACATTCGGAATCTCGCCGAGTACCTCCTGCAGAAGGCCGAGCCGCTCGTCCAGGGTAAACAGTGGGGGTTTCCCGACATTCTGTGCGACGCCGACGATGACCCGATCGGAAAACGCCAGGCTTCGGCGCACGACGTCCTCGTGTCCTCGGGTCACCGGATCGAACGAACCAGGATAGATCGCTGTCGTCGTCATGAGTCGTGAAAGAATGTAAGTGCAACGTCACCATAACGTCTGGTTTCGTCGCCCGCGACCGCTGTCTTGGCGCTGTGCTCGATGCTCAGCAACCGCGCAAAGGGACGCGCGCGAAAAATCGCGCAGAGACGCTCCGCCTGCCCTGTCCCAAACGGCGGGTCGGCCAGAGCGAGGTCGAACGTGACATCGTGCAGCCGCTCGGCAAATCGCAATGCATCGCCACGATGGACGCGCACGCGGTCGCCCGCACCGAGCGTATCGACATTACGTGTAAGGGCCTTGATCGACGCGGCCGACAGTTCCACGAAATCCGCGGACGCGGCGCCACGCGATAGGGCTTCGAGACCAAGAACGCCAGAACCCGCAAACAGATCCAGCACGCGGGCTTCATGCAGTTGTGGCGAGAGAATGCTGAACCACGCTTCGCGCACCCGCTCGGGCGTCGGTCGGACCCGAGGATCCGCAGGGGATCTGATGCGGCGACCTTTATACGCGCCGGCGATGATTCGCATTATTCAGCAGGCTTGATCTGCGCCACCCTCGCCTGCAGCGTGCTCCTCCCCTGCCACTCGTTGAGCTCGAGCCGCATCGCGACATCGATTGGACCCGCATCCCACCCCTCTTCCACCTGATCCGCCATACCAAACGCGATCGCCGGCAGCCGGCCGCTGGCATCCTCCAGATTAAACCGGAGGTGATTGGTACCAACCGTCTTCGGGTACCGGGCACTCGCGTTCCGAACTCCCAGGACCGGTTGCGGGTTGCCGGCTCCACACGGTTCGAGATGACGCAAGATCCGCTCGAAATCCATGTCCAGTTCCTCCAACGCGACGACCACGTCGATCTTCTGTTGCGGCACGAGGTCCTCCGCGGAGAGCTCGCTCCGGACGGCCGCATTGAACGCAGACCGGAACCCGTCCAGGCAGTCGCGGTGAATCGTCAGTCCCGCGGCCTGTCGGTGGCCACCCCACCGTTCCAAATGCTCCTGACACCCGACGAGCGCTGCATGAAGATCGAACTTTGGGATACTCCGGCCGGAGCCCCGCCCTGTTTCGCCCTCGAGCGCTACCAGAATGGTCGGCCGGCCGAACCGCTCGACGATGCGGGACGCGACGATACCGATCACGCCGGGATGCCAGGCGTCACGCGCCAACACCAATCCGTACACCTCCTCGAGATCCACCGTGTGATCGATCTCGTCGAGGGCTTCGTCGAGGATCTGAACATCAATCTGTTGGCGCCGGGCGTTGATGGTGTCGAGCGCCCGCGCGCGCTCGACGGCTTCGTCGTCGTCGTCTGTGAGTAAGAGCAGCAGCCCGTCCATAGCGTCGCCGATCCGGCCCGCGGCATTAAGACGAGGGGCAATGACGAAGCCGACCTGGCCGGCGCGCAGCCGCTTTCCTCTCAGCCCAACCACGTCGACCAATGCCCGGATCCCCGCGTGACGGGAGGCAGCGAGTGATTTGAGTCCGTAGCGGACGAGTATGCGGTTTTCGCTCACGAGCGGGACGATGTCGGCGATGGTCGCAAGCGCCACGAAGTCGAGAAAATGCAGCGGTACGTTGTCCGGCATTCCTCGCTGCGCGACCAGTGCTTGCGCGAGCTTGAACGCGACTCCCGCACCGCAGAGTTCCTTCGACGTGGAGGGACAGTCGAAACGATTCGGATTGATCACCGCATCAGCGGGCGGCAACACGGCCGTCAAGTGATGGTCGGTGACGATCACTTTCAACCCGGCGGCCTTTGCATCGGTAATCGGGCCCACCGCCGTGGTTCCGCAGTCACACGTCAGTACGACGCTGGCGCCGCATTCGCGTGCGGCTTTGAGTCCCGCCGGCCCGAAGTCATATCCGTCGCGAATGCGGTGGGGCACAAACGGAACGACGCGTCCGCCCGCCAGACGGATGACTCGGGTCAGTAACGCCGCGGCGCACTGTCCGTCTACGTCGTAATCCCCGTGTACGAAAATCGTCTCGTCCCGATCGATTGCGTCGCTCAGGATTGCGACGGCCCTGTCCATGTCCCGGAAGTCCATCGGATCGGACAGCCGCCCGAGCGACGGCCGAAGAAACGCTTTTGCTTCGTCTACGGTATCGTACCCACGTTGAATCAGCAGCGTGGCGAGCGGACGGGGCACGCGGAGCGCCGCGGCGAGCGCCGACACCGCCTCTGCATCGACCGGCGCTTTGATATTCCACCGAGACGCGACACCAATCATCTATTCAACTTCCTCCAGATAGATCAAGACGCCACATGCTTCGCATGGTGCGAATGCGGCCGCGTTCTGGATTTCGTGTCGACGATGCAGCGGGACGGCAGTAAAACAGTGTCCGCACGCACCTCCTTTGAGGGGGTACAGCGCCCTCGGCGCTCGACCCCGGAGAACCCGCTGATAGGAAACCAGTAAGTCCTGCCGAACCGATTTCGATAACTCGTCCCGCTTGGCCGTGACCTCCGCCAGCTTCGCCTCGTGCTCGGCAATCTGCGCTCCGATTTCCTCTCGTTTCGGCGCCTGCGCCTCGCGGATCTCGTCCACCTTCTTTTGGGCCTCCGCGACGCGTTTCTCCGCCTCCTGGACAGCCCCGGCGGACCGAAGCCACTCAGATTCCTCCTTGGCCAGTACCGATCGCGCCAAGTCGAGTTCCGCCATGAGCGTCGAGGCCTCCTTGGCACCCTTTACCCATTCCAGCCGTTGGCGACGGCGCTCTTGCATGACACGGTAGCTTTCGATGCGCCCCTCCAGATCCGCGCGCTTTTGGTCTGCCTGCTCCGCACCGTTCCGTGTCGTCTCTAACTGGTTTTCGGCTTCTCGCAGCTCGGCATCGAGCTGTTCGATCTCCGGGTCCAAAGCACGAATTTCATCTTGAACGGCGCGGACCGCGATATCCCGTTCCTGAAGCTCTAACAACGTTGTCAAATCAACTCGCACCGCTAGCTACCTCCTCGACGCAGAACGTTCCATTCCGCCGTCTTCAATCGTTGTGATTCCTTTGTGAGCGCCGCCTTCTCGCGCAGCAACTCGATCTCATCCTTCTCTCCCGCGACCGTAAGCTGTCGCGTGATCGCCTGCTTTCGTTCGGCGAGGACCCGGCTATCGAGTCGGTCCACCGCCCCGGACACCATGGCATCGACATCCCGTTCCCCGAGCCCCTCGTCGAGCGCCGACTGGAGCACCAACCGCGCCTCCCCCTCGACATAGAGGAGCAACTCTCCCACCGGCGTCTCGGGGGCGACACCGATGGCCAACTCGATCAGTCCGCGCTCCGGTTCATGGAGGTCTGTCCGATCCCGAATCAGCCCGGCTATGGCAGCCCGCCACTGCGGGGCGTGAACGGCGACGCGGAGCAAGGTGCGCTCGGGCCAGGCCGGCGACGAGACACGCCCGGTGGTGGCCTCGCCGGTTCGGTCCCGCGACGGCGCACTCCGAACCTGTCGAACGGCGCGAGCATCGGCCTCACGACGCACCGACTCGGGCGAAATGCCGAGGGCTTCGGCGGTCCGAGTGGCGTACAAATCCCGTGTCACCGGGTCGGCGGCAGCCCGGAGCGTCGGAAGCAACCGATCCAATGCTCGGCGACGACCGGCAAGCGTCCCGAGCCATCCACTTCGTTCGAGCAACTGGAGTTTCCGTTCCAAAACATCGATGCCGTCGTCGAGGACCGTGTTGATTGCCTCCACCCCACCATTGCTCACCAACGTGTCCGGGTCTTCGCCCGGCGGTAGTGTGACCACCGTGACTCGAAGACCCGCACGTAGGAGTTCGTCGGCCGCACGAAAGGTGGCGCGGAGCCCGGCCCGGTCACTGTCGTATAGCACGACGACTTCCTGGGTGTAGCGTTTAAGCAGGCGCGCCTGATCTTCGGTGAGCGATGTGCCGAGTGGCGCGACGACCTCTTCGATCCCGGCTTCGGCCAGGCGCAGCACGTCGAAGTACCCCTCCACCACGAGTGCGCGTCCGGTTTTCCGAATCGTATGCTTTGCCTCGTGGAGGTTGTAGAGCAATCGGCCCTTGTGAAAGATCCTCGAATCCGGGGAGTTCAGGTATTTGGGCTCACCGTCCCCCAGTAGACGCCCGCCAAAGCCAACGACTCGGCCGCGTATGTCGTGAATCGGAAAGAGAAGCCTGTTCCAAAACCGCGGCCGCACCGATCCATCCTCGCGCCGGACCGCCAGGCCGGCATCGAGCATCACGTCCGGCGTGATGCCGAGCCGGCCCATCGCATCCAACATCGCGGTGCCGGGGGGGGCAAACCCGAGGTTCCGCGGAGCCAAGTGCGTCAGGTCGAACCGTCGTCCTTCGAGATAGGCTCTCGCCGCCTGCGCCTGGTCGCTTTCCCGCAAACATCGCGCATACCATTCCGACGCGACCGAAACTGCCGTGTACCACGGTTCCAGCGGATCCGGTCCGCCCATGGGGCGCTCGGGAATCGAGATGCCACACCGCGCCGCGACGTCCCGGACGGCGGTCGGGTACTCCATGCCGAGATGCTTCATCAGGAACGAGAATACGTCGCCGCTCTCGTGACAGACGAAGCAGTAGAACATCTGTTTCTTGGGAATCACCGCGAGGTTGCGGTGCGAGCCGCCATGGAACGGACACGGGCCGCGGTAATCCGCACCCGTCCGTTTGAGATCGACATGCTCGCCAATGATTCCGACGATGTCCGCGGCGTCGCGCACTTGTTCGATGACGTCGTCGGGGATCATGCTCATGACAGTAGCTCAGCGACAGTCACACCGCTTCCACCTTGGTGCGGTGGCGCGGCGGCGAACTTCCGCACCCGTCGGTCTCCGCGAAGCACCTCCGTGACACGCGCCCTCAGCGCGCCGGTTCCTTTTCCGTGAATGATGCGAACAAACGGCACCTCGGCTGCCACCGCATCGTCGAGTGCCCTGATCAGGACGAGCGATGCCTCGTCCCCCGTCATACCCCGGAGATTTATTTCCGTGCGCGCCTGCTGTTCGGGTGTGTCCGCGAACCGCCCGTGTGACTGTGATGTCGATTCAAGCGTGATCCGCCGGCCGCCGGAGCTTTCGCTCCCGCTCGCCGACCTTCCGGAGATCTGCGACTGTCCATTCTTGGTGGTCACGCGCCACCCGTCTCGCTGGAGCTTGGCCAGCGCATCGGCCTGCTCGCGAACACCCTGTTCGACGTGCCGACGGGCGGCTTTCGCGGCAGCCTCGTCCTTGGCGGTCCGTACTTCGGCGATTGCCTCTTCGACGCGCTGACGCGCTTCGAGAAGAAAACGACGTGTTTGGTCACGTCCCTCGCGCTCGAGCTCTCGCATTCGGTTGGCCACGTCGGTTTCGCGTTGCTCCAGTGCACTCCGGAGTTCGTCGAGTTCCCGGGATTCGCGTGCCATGCGGGCTGACTGGTGACTCGCTGATTCTTCCCGACGCTCCACCTGTTCTTCGCGTCGTTCGAGTTCGGCGAGGATCGCATCCGCCTCGCGTGCTCCGTGCGGCTCGAGTTCTTCGGCCTTCGACACGACTTCGGGAGCTAGCCCGAGACGCCGCGCAATCGCGAGACCATACGAGCGGCCCGGTCGGCCCTTCACGAACCGATACGTTGGAGTCAAGCTGTCTACGTCGAAGTGTAACGAACCGTTGACCACACCCTCGGTTCGTGCCGCCAACTCCTTGAGCTCACTCAAGTGCGTCGTGGCAATGGTCAAACAGCGTCGCTCGTTGAGCGACAGGAGCGTGGCCCCAGCCAGCGCGGCCCCTTCGACCGGATCCGTCCCGCCCCCGAGTTCGTCGAGCAAGACCAACGAGCCGTCATCGGCCTCCGTCAGAATGTCGCGGAGAGCCGTCAGGTGCGCGCTGAACGACGAGAGGCTCGCGCTGATCGACTGATGGTCGCCAATGTCGACGAAGATGCGACGAAACACGGGCAGGATCGTTCCCGGACCGACGGAAGGCAGAATTCCCGCCTGGGCCAGGCAACACAGGAGTCCCACTGACTTGAGCAGCACAGTCTTGCCGCCCGCATTCGGCCCACTCACCACCAGCACGTGTTCGCCCGGCGCCAAATCGAGGTCGAACGGCACCGCCGCCGAGTCTCCCTCGGACACCAAGAGTGGATGAGCACCGCGAGCAATCGCGAGCCCTCGTCGTTCAGCTCGAAGCTCTGGCTCATGCGCGTCGCAGGCGGCGGCATGGCGAGCGCGGGCGGACAGGTCATCGACCCGAACACACATGGCGAGGCCATGGTCGACCGCGTCAGCGTGTGGCCGGAGTCCGTCGGTCAGAGCGCGTAGCACGGCCAGGACCGCGCGCGCCTCCTCGGCAGCCAACGCACTCAACTCGTTTCCGAGCTCGACGACCTCAGTGGGCTCCACGAACAGTGTTCCGCCGGACGCAGACTCTCCATGAACGATCCCGCGAATGCGTGAACGGTCGTCCCGCCGCACCGGCACCACGAATCGGTCGCCACGCACCGTCACGTCGCCCCGATCACAGCCACGCTCCACCACCAGTTTTTCGAGGAAATCCATGAGCGTCTTACGCTTTGCCCTGAGTTGGCGACGCACCTTGAGCAGCTCAGGGGAGGCCTCGTCACGGACCGTGCCATCCGGATCGATAGCCCGCGTGATATTCTGATCGACGGTCCGAGGCGGAAGCTCAACGGCCATCGCCGCAATACGCGGAGCTTCGTCCTCGAGCGCTTGCAGCGCCGCGCGGATCGTGTGCATCGAACGAAGTGCGCCGCCGAGTTCATTGAGTTCGCCGGCCTCGAGTACGCTCCCGGGTGTCTTCACTCGTCCCACCAACGGTCCGACATCCCGAACCGGGAGCGGCTCGACCGCCTTGCCCGACACGAACAGCCGCCGAAACAGCGTGACGTCCTCCAATTCTCCACGTACCCATGCGAGGTCCGCCGATGGCCGCCGGAGCCGAACGGCGCGCGCGCCGAGGTCCGACACTGTGTAAGCGGCAACTCGCTCGAGTGCTCGGTCGAATTCGAGCTGGCTCAGGGTTTCAGTTGAAGCTACCACTGCTGACGACGGTGAAGGGGTGTTGGCCACCGGCGCCGACACCCCTTCGAAACCGTCACGCGACACTGGGCTGCTCACACTCCTCTGAGGGACGTGCCCGGCCCCAATTGCCCGCGGCGGGAAAGATTGTGGTGTACGTGAAGTGTGGATTCAAACGTCATCGAGTGCGAGTACGACGCTCGTCGGCGGTGTAAAGTAAGAGGCAGGACGCCGACCCCACAAGCCTGCCCTCGTTAGCCCGGGGGCCATCGCATCGGACGACCACCGAGAACGTGGGCGTGAAGGTGAAAGACCGTCTGACCGCCGTCGGCGTTGGTGTTGAGCACGACCCGGTATCCTCCCGCCGAGAGTCCCTCAGCTTTCGCCACCTCGCGGGCGAAGAGAAGGAGGCTGCCAGCCATGGCGGGATCGTCGACCTCATCGAGTGACTTCACGTGGTGTTTGGGGATCACCAGCACATGAGTGGGTGCTTGCGGGTCAATGTCTCTAAAGGCGATGAATCGATCGGACTCGCGAACGATTTCCGACGGAATGTCACCAGCCGCGATCTTGCAAAAGAGGCAGTCAGACACGGCTCATCCTCCAAAGGCTTCCTTCATCCGATTCCAGATCTTGCGACCCAAGCTGTCATCGCTCGGCGGCTCGCCCTCGATCTCCGCCAGCGACTCAAACAACTCCTTCAGACGCGGTGACAACTTGTCTGGCGTCCATACCTGGACACGAACGTGCAACGACCCTTTTCGCCCATTGTGGACGTCCGGCAGCCCGCGGTTTCTCATGCTGAAGATCGTGCCCGATTGCGTACCAGATGGGATTTCCAGGGACTCATCTCCGTACGGACTGGGGATCTTGAACGTCCCGCCCAGGGCTGCCTGACTGAACGACAGCGGGAGATCGTACACGAGATCATCACCGTGCCGTTCGAACCGAGGATCTTCTTCGACGTTGATGCCCACGATGAGGTCGCCGCGCGGTCCCTTGCGCCGACCGGCAGCGCCCTGTCCGCGCAGCGTCAAGTAGTTGTTGTCGCTGACGCCGGCAGGGATCTCGATGTCGACCACACGCTCCGCAGAAACGCGTCCCTCACCGCGACACGTCAGGCACGGATTCCCGATTTCCGTACCGTCTCCGTCGCAGGACGGACACGTAGTCACGGAAACCAGTTGTCCAAACAACGAGTTTTGGGCTTGCCGAACCTGTCCGGCTCCGCCGCACGTGCGACACATGACCGGTTCCCGACCGGGCTGTGCGCCACTTCCGCTGCACTCCGTACAGGTGTCAAACGTCTTGAGTTTGATCTTGCGGGTCGTGCCGGTGGCAACTTCATTCAGGCTGAGCGTGAGAGCGATCCGGACGTCGCGCGGCCTTCGGTGTCGCGCCTGCTGGCGCCCGCCCCCGAAAAACGCATCCAGACCACCCATCCCACCAAAATCGCGCATGAAGATATTGAGCGCTTCGGAGAGATCAAACGGATGGAACCCCGCGCCGGCACCGGAGCCTTTGAGTCCGGCTTCGCCGTACCGATCGTACCGCGCCCTCAGGTCCGGGTTGCTCAGCACCTCGTAGGCTTCAGTGATCTCCTTGAACTTTTCCTCGGAGTCCTTGTTTCCGCTGTTGCGATCGGGGTGATGCTCCAATGCAAGTCGTCGGTAGGCTCGCTTGATTTCATCATCCGATGCATCATGAGTGACCTCGAGGGTCTCGTACACGTCACGCATTGTTACCGGATCGCTCCCCGCGACACTCCACCACTCATTGAATGAATTCCGTGAGGAGCCGGCTGGTGTTCTCAACCAGCGCAACGACCTTCTCGTACGGCATGCGAGTGGGTCCCATCACGCCAAGAACACCCGACAGACCGCCGGATTCGTAGCGAGAGGTGATGAGCGTAAACCCTCGTAGCTTGGGGTTTTGATGTTCTTCGCCAATAGTGACACTGAGCCCGAGCCGATGCCGGCGTTGTAATGCATTCTTCAGGACATCCGGCTGCTCGGTGATCTCGAGTAACTCGCGCATCTTCTCGTTCGAACTGAATTCCGGTTGCTCCGCCAACATCTGCGCGCTACCGAGCAGGACCTCCCGACGGCCACCCGCAGCTTCATCAAACAGCTGACCCGCTTCCTCGATGAAGATATTGAGCAGTTCGGTCTTCCCTCCGTCGATGGTCGCGTCACGCAGACGCTCGTCAACGGTGTTTCGAATCTCCCGCAGCGTAAGCCCGGCCAGCCGTTCGTTCAGCACGGCGGCCAAGCTAGGCAGGGCATCCCGTGGGAACCCGCTCTTCACTTCGACGAAGATCGTCTTGGCGACGCCACCGCGGAGCAGCAGTACCATCAAGAGTCGCTCGCTCGACGCATGCACAAGCTCGAGCCGTTCGAGCACAGCACGATCGAACGACGGTGCGACGGCAACGCCAAGCTCGGACGTCAGCACACCCAACACCTGCGCGGCCTTTTGGAGAATATCCTCAATCGCCGAACGCCCGTTGTCGAGTTCGCGCCGCAACGCGTCCAACGCATCGGTCGTCGGCCGCACGCGGGACATGAGGCTGTTGACGTAAACGCGATACGCCAGATCCGTCGGAATGCGACCCGCCGAGGTGTGGGGATGATAGAGGTATCCCCGCTCCTCCAGATCACTCATCGTGTTTCTGATGGTGGCCGCCGAGATTCCGAGATTGAATCGCTTGGCAATGGTTCGAGAACCAGCGGGCTCCGCCGTCTCCACGTACGCGTGAATGACGGCCTCGATCACTTGCTGCTCGCGCGGGGTGAGCGCTGTCAGAATGCAACCTCCAAGTCGTACATTGACATAATTTTAGCCACCGTGAGCCGAGGTGGTCAAGGCGACGACCATGGTCTCGAGTTCCAGCCATCCCTTCGGTGTGAGCCGGATGCCCCGTTCGTCGCGAATCAGCCAGCCACGCAGTGCCGCCTCCGCCCCCACGACGCCCTCAACCAAGTGCTCCTCGGACGGCGAGAGCCCGTCGCTGGTCCGCAACCGGAGGTATACCTGCTCCAGCTGAGCCTGTTCATCGGTCAAGGTCTCGATTCCCAGAATCGCGTCGCCCTCGTTCCCTACGCGGTCGTCGTATTCTCGCCATGCCGGCGTGTTCCACCGACGCCTCCGACCGTCGAACGAATGCGCGGACGGTCCCAGACCAACGTATGGCCGACCGCTCCAATACGCGCTGTTATGCAGCGCACGAAACCCAGGCCGTGCATAGTTCGATACTTCGTAGTGCTCATAGCCGCGGGATGACAGGTACTCGTGAGCCATGAGGAACTGCTCCGTGTGACGTGCATCCGAACCCTGCACCACCGAACCACGGGCAATCCAGCGCGCGAGAGGAGTCCGCGGCTCCACCGTGAGGCCATAGACGGAGAGATGCTCCGGCTCGAGGTCAACCAGGCGCTCGAGCTCTTCGACAAAATCCACCCCCAGTTCAGGGGGCAACCCGAAGATGAGATCGAGGGACAGGTTTTGGAGACCGGCGTCTCGAAGCGAACGGACGGCCGTCACTGAGTGCGACACACTGTGCGTTCGGTGCATCCACCGAAGCGCGCGGTCATCGAAGGACTGCACCCCGAGCGACACACGATTGACTCCTAAGGCAATCCATGCCCGAGCACTCTTCGCGGTGACGTCGTCCGGGTTGGCTTCGAGCGTAATCTCGCGATTCGTCGCTGCCGCGCGCCCAAGGAGTGTCGCTGACAGACGCGCGAGCGCGTCACACGGGAGCAACGAAGGGGTTCCACCCCCAAAATACAGGGTCTCGAGGGGATTGTCTCCCAACGCTCCCGCTCGGCGACGGGTATCGTATTCCGTCAACACGGCTCGGACGTACCGCCCCGCCGGGATGGTCTTTCGGACGGCGATGGCGAAATCGCAGTAGACACATCGCCGCGCACAGAACGGAACGTGGACGTAGAGGTGTGACATCGATCAAGTCGTACGCATCACTCGATGGCGAAGACGGTCGCCTGTCTTCGGAACACCTTGCCGGGCTCTTGCGTCACCAGTCCCCGAATCTCGAGGGACGTAAGCACCGCAAGAACTTCGGACGCCGACCGTCCGAACCGGTGGGCCACGTCGTCCACGTGTACACACCCAGAATCGAGTATGTCGAGGACTTGGCGTTCCGCTTCACCGAGATCGTTCGGGAGATGAGTACCTGGTCCGGCCTCCCCATCCAGTCCATAAACCTCCAACACGTCCCGTAACTCCAATGCGGATTTCGCCCCCTGCTGAATCAAGCGATTGCACCCGGCGGACACTGCACTGGTAATCTGTCCGGGTACCGCCAATACTTCCCTCGCTTGCGCCAAGGCACAGTCCGCTGTGATCAGCGCGCCCGACTTTCGTCTGGCCTCGATCACGAGGACCGCGGCGGCCAGCCCGCTGATGAGCCGGTTGCGGCGAGGGAAGCTCCCCGCGTGCGGACGTTCTCCGGGCGGGAATTCGGTGAGGATGCACCCGCCGGCGGCGACGCGCTCGTAGAGTTTTCGGTTTGCCGACGGATAGACCACGCCGAGCCCGTTGCCGAGCACCCCCACCGTCGTCCCGCCGGCATCGAGACTGGCCTCGTGCGCGATGGCATCGAGACCGCGTGCCAGACCACTGACGACCACGAGACCCGCCCGGCCGCACCCACCGGCAAAATGCCGGCAGGCTTCGGCACCATAGCGAGTATGGTCTCGGCTCCCGACGATCGCGACACAATCCTGGCCGAGCAGCTCGGTTCGCCCCAACGCGTATAGAATGGTCGGAGCGTCTGGGATCTCGCGCAACGATGTTGGAAACCGTGGGTCCGACGGCAACAGAACATCCGCACCCAACCGTTGCGCTCTCCGGAGGATTTTTTCGCCGTCCTGCGTGTCGGCCGCCTTGATCGCGGTCGCGGCCGCGGTGGAGATCATGGGGACGGTCTCGAGTTCCTTGTGAGTCGCCTGGAGCACCCGATCGGCCGACCCCAAGGTGGCAAACAGCAGGTCGAGACGCGCCCGCCCGATACCGGGCACGGATGCGAGCGTGACGTACGCGACGTTGGCAGTCGTTAGCTCCACGGCTGGACCTCATCGTCCGCGGGGGGCGCGGCAGCCCTCTTGCTCAGCAATTCCCACAATCGGTGGCGCAAGCGATCGAGGTTTCGATTCGCCGCGGCCGAAATCACGATGATCTCCTCCGCGTCCGGCGCAACGAGACCAGGCAACTGAGCATCTTCCGGCACCAGATCCGACTTCGTGAACACCACGACGTGCGGCTTCGCAGCGAGATCTGCGGAGTATGATTGTGCTTCGTGACGCAGTAAGTCGTAATGAGCCTGGACGTCGTCGGCGTCGATCGGCACGAGATACGCCAGCACCTTCGTCCGCTCTACGTGTTGCAGAAATTTGTCCCCCAACCCCTTCCCTGCGTGTGCACCTTCGATGATTCCTGGGATGTCCGCCAAGACGAACGACGTGCCAGGCGAAACGGCCACGACTCCCAGGTGCGGTTCGAGGGTCGTAAAGGGGTAATCCGCGATTTTCGGCTTAGCAGCTGAAAGCACGGAAAGCAAGGTGCTCTTTCCTGCATTTGGTTCGCCCAACAGTCCGACATCTGCAATCAGCTTGAGGACGAGTTCGATGCGGCGCGATTCTCCCTCCTTCCCCGGCTCCCATTCCCGGGGCGAGCGGTGGGTGGGCGTTGCAAATGCCGCATTGCCACGACCACCTCGGCCGCCGCGGGCCACACACAATGTGTCTCCGACCTCGAGTAACTCACCCAACACATCGCCGGTGTCGAGATCACGCACCACGGTTCCCGCGGGGACCGGCAACGTGACGTCCACTCCCGCCTTTCCGGTCTTGTTGGACCCCGACCCGTGCTTCCCCCGGGGAGCCTTCCAGTGGGTCCGATAGCTGTAATCCAAGAGCGTGGTGAGCTGGGGATGCGCCTCGATGTGGACGCTCCCACCCCTGCCGCCGTCCCCACCGTCAGGCCCTCCCTTCGGGACGAACATCTCCCGGCGAAACGACATACACCCTGACCCCCCGGTACCGGCAGTCACGGAGATGACCGCTCGATCAACGAGGGTCATACCGCGACGTCTCCGTGCAATACGAGTTGGTTGGTTCGGGCACCACGCTACGTCTTTTCGTGGGAACCGATCTCATCGAGTTGCTGCGAACATCATCATATCGACGTGTCGCGGGCGACCCGAATCGCCCCGACGGTCTCGCAGCGGGTGTTGTAAACGGGCATGTCGGCAAACTGGGGAAGTCGTTCGGACGGCGTCGGGGAGAGCGAGAGCGAGTCGAGAATCGCCAGCAGGGCCACCATGGCGGCGCTTGAGTGGCCATCCTCGACTTTGAGACACACGCCGATCCCCCGCTCGCGGATTGCCGCGACATACACGCCCGCCGCACCAACCTTCGCGAGGACGTTCCCCGCGTACGCACGCATGAGCGCAGTACAGAGTCTCCCGCGGCCGGCCACGAGTTCTGGGTGTTCCATCATGGATGACACAATCGCACGCTCTTCGTCTCCCCGGCTGACGATCAAACGTGCCATGGCTTGTGCCATCCTCGACAAGGGCAGTGCAAAGGTCACGACAGTGCATCCATCGACGCCCTCCCCGATCTCGGTCGTATCCATCTTCACCCACCGAGCCACTTCACGCTTCAACCGTAGCTGCACGGGGTGGCCAGTGCGTTGGTACCCGTCTTTGGCCCACCCGTGATGCTGCGCCAACGTCAGCATACCCGCGTGCTTCCCCGAGCAGTTGCTTGCAGCGGGCGACGGCTCGCACAGCAGGTCCGGCTCCACCGGAGGCACCGAAAACGACAGGCCGAGCGAACGGTGCGGCCCACACGCCAGATCGGAGTCGGTACACCCGATTCGACCGA
>JBFIZG010000053.1:0-13884 GCA_041604955.1 Gemmatimonadales bacterium
CAACAGCACGCTGAGGAGCGCGAGGGTCAGAATGATCAGGTTGAGCAGCAGGTTCCGGATGTATGACGCGATGGCCGCCCAACTGTCGCCGGTGAACAGGCCGCGGCGGGGCGTGAGATAGTTACTGTAGTCGCGTAGGAATCGAACCTCACGGGGTTCGGCAGCCTCGGCGGCGGCCGCATTTGGCCGACGCCGCCGCCCTTTCCCGGGCGTGCCGAGCAACTCTTGAAGCTCGCGTATCCCGGTTTTGGGGCTCCCATCCAATTTCTTGTCGAGTCGCCTGATCCACGCCACCAACCAACCGCCGATGTACCCGCCTCCCGAAACCGTGGACAGAAAATCGAACCGCTCGAGCAAACGGAGCTTCGCAAGCACTTGGAGCACGCCCAGGTTGAAGGTCGCGCTTCTGATGCCGCCGCCTGAAAACGCCAGGCCGAGCCTATCGTTGGACTCACTCATGCGTCAGGCCCCGCAAACGACGCGCCTGCACGAGGCTCGTCTCCTCGTCGCGTCCACTGTCTACAAACGCGCCCGGTTCCGCGTCTGCTCCCACCTGCGCGAGAAACGCACGAGCCGACTCGGGTCCGGTAATCCGCTGCGTCTTCTTCTTTCGCCCCATGTGTAACCGCGCGACGACCGGATGGATCGTCTCCGGGATCATGAACCACAATGCAACAGTACGGCGCCGTCGCTCCGAGATTCTTTCTCGCAACCGCCGCTTGATCGCTCGCACGAACCGCCGAAGTCCGCGCACCCCAGTGGACGGCTCCCGGTCGGGGCTACCGTTCTTGACGCGTTCCGCGAGCTTCGATAGGGAGCGGAGATCCCGTCGTTTTAGGTTGCGGGGGTCGTGCTCTCGACCACCGGCCCGTTCCTCGCGCGCCGCCCTGCCGATCAGCAGGTCTACCAAGACCGGGTGAACATGATCACCCGCATGCTTGAGTACGATGTTGTCCGGTTCGATACGGAGATCGACCACGCCGCACAGATGCGCTTTGTCGATGCCCTTCCCCACCTGCTCGACGATTTTGAGCCGCTTGGTGGCCTGTGTCGGTAAGGGCACGCGCGTCGGCGGGGACGCTGTCACCGTGACGAGTCGGTCCCACACCTCGGGGTCGAGTGCTGGAGGAAGGGTGGACGCCGTCCCAACATGTTCGCTGAGCGGTTGTCCCACTTGGGTTGGGGTCGCATAGTAGTAGACCGGCTGGTACAATGCCGTCGACTTCCGAACCAGGGTCGCGGCGTAGAGATATGGGATGTCCTCCAGGTAGGGACTCAGGGGCCACCACGCTTTTCTGCTCAGATTACGATAGAAATTCTCGATGAAGGGTCCCCGAAACGCATCGTGTTGCATCTGAGACTGGAGTGCCGGCCTGAGCACTCTGATATCCAGCAGCCCGTCAAAATCGTCCGGCTCCGAATCCCACTTGGGCCACGAGCCATCCCGCCACAAGCTCGTCACTTCGACGCGGAGCTCGTCGTTCCCGCCGATCGGCAGGTTCCCCATGTGGCGGCCCTGAAAGGCCACCGCCCACGGGCTTTCAGGGAGACGCCGCACCATCGCACGGTGCATCCCGACCACACCCAGCGGAAGGAGCACCAAAAGCTGGTCGATGGCACGGGCGAATCCGGCAGCCCCGGCTGTTTGGGAGCCGAGGACATTGAGCGCGGCGTTTCTCATTGCAGGGGAAAAGCCTGCTTGCATCAGCCAACGCGCGACTTCGCTGACCAGGCTAGTGTGCATTGGCATCCGACGGTTCAGTTGGAAGCAGCCCTTGTCGTGCATACGCGTCCACGACCTCGGCATCCGAGGATGGATCTGTTGGGGGTTCGAAGCCGTGTTCCGTGACAACGGAGACCAGCATATGATTGAGCAAGCCGGCGTCGAAGCGCCGCAGCTCTGGTCTCGTCGCACCGTCTTCCGCGTCACGGGTCGCCTCTCGCGCCGCTCCGTCGATCAAGGCATCACTGAGTACCAAGACACGCACTTCCGCAACGCCGCTCGCGACCGTTGACCGTGATTCGGTTGGCGTTCGGTGCGGCTCGTCGCCAAGCAGCACATTGCTCCACCACACGTCGAGACCGGTCACCGACCATCTGCGTGCGGCCTGCAGTGTCGCCGCGACCTGCCTGACTGCCAGCAGGCGTTCTTCAATCTCACTCAGCGATGCTGGCGGATTCTTGAAGTGGTGATCCGCTCGCGTTCCACGCGCAAACGGGCTTCGATAGTGAACCAAAGATTCGACCTTGGACTTCTTATCCAAGTCCGATTCGACTTCATGCAACGGTTGGAGGCTGCCGAGTACCCCGTTCCCGATCAGGTTCCCGGCCCACTTCAACTCCTTCGTAAACCGCTTCCGCCGCTCCTCGTTGCCGAGCCGTTTTTGGAGCTTGGGTTGCAGCACGGTCACCGCCCACACATCCGCCACCTGGCTATATCGGTCGGTGTCCGGCGCCGTCGGAACATCCGGACTCGCATCCGCCTTGAAGACCACCGCCCATTTCGTTCTCCGGAGCTGCTCGAGCTTCCGGTAGACTCTCGCCAGATCCACCAGGACCGTGACGTAATCCAACATGGCCCTGAACCCGTCGGGCGGGGACAACTCCGTCGTTGCCCACCGCATCCAATCCCAATTGTCGTCGCGATCCAAGCGATCCGCGGGACTCTCCTCATTGGCATGGGTTGTCGAGCCAGATCCGGACCGCGCCGAGGCGCGTCTGAGTGACTCGACGAGACCTTCGAACCAAACCGTGCGAAGCGACAAGTCCGTTCGGTCCGTGAGCACGACCGACGCAAGCGTCTCGAGCAGTGGCAGCTCATCCACGTCGTCAGCGATGCGCCGCAGGCCGCGCAACCGTCCGGCCACCTCCCGCACCGTTTGCGGGTGGGGAACGAACCGGCTGCTTGCGGCTTCGTCGTCCGCGAACGGCGTCACCGAAAAGATGCGTCCGTGCTGCACTCCAAACCCCTCCCCGGAGTCCGACGAGGCCGTTGAATCGCCGTTTCCGTCGCGCTCTCTGAGTACCTTGAGTAGCAACCGGGGCTCCTCTTCGCTCTTGGCCTTCCTCGGTAGCGACCATTTGTCCGAACCTCGATCTCGCACCTCGTAGGCCGCAAACATCGTGGTTTCGTTTACACAGGGGAGGATCTCATAGCGGTGGCCGAACACCTCGTTGAGGCGATTGAGCTCGACCACCTGGTGCGACACTGCGGTGGCAAATGCGGGCACCGAACCGTACGCGGAGGATCCGCGGGTATGCTCGATGATGGTCTGGAGCGAGCGGGGAATGCTCGCGTTCTCACCCCCGAGCGCCATGTGCAAGAGCGATCCGAGTTGGGCGACGTCGGTTTCGACCTCGTCCATGTGGCGCTCTCCTTCGGCCGCCATTCGTACCGCCTGGTGGATCAGCGCGTCTGTCAACAGCACTTTGTCCTTTTCGCGCCGTTCCGACTCGACCCGTCGCTCCACGGTAACCCGGTCGTCCGCCTCACGTCGCTCCGACCGACGCCGATCTTCGAGGGCGTCGGTCGACGCATCCCGCGGGCGATACAGATCGCCATCGGGGAGCCGAAGATCGGCGCCTACGACGTTCGCCCTCCTGGCCGCCACGACAGCACGAGCGGCGAGGTTCACGATGCGAAGCCGATCGACGACCTCCTCGAGCGTGCGGGGACGATCGGAGAATCGTTCGCGCAACCGGGTGCCTGCGGGGGTGACGCAATAGACGATCGCGTCGGTCGCCTCAACGACGTTCTTCACGTTGGCGGCTCTCAGAATGGCGAGCCCCGGATTCGCCTCCTTCATGACGTGACGGAGCGTTGCGAGCACGTTACCCGGGGTTCGACCAAGTTGGTTCCGTAGGTCTCGCTTGAGCACTCTCACCGTCACGTCCGGCCCACCCGAAACACCCGGCAAAACGGCTGCGAAGTCCCGGAAGTCCAAACCAGAATGCCGAGCCCGGTAGGCCACGATCTCGTCGGTTTCATACAGAGTGTCGTGGACGCGATACTCGTCGTCGAGCGCACGCTGTACGACATCGCGATTGGACGCAGCGTCCATTGATTCAGCCGGCTTCATGTCGCTCCTTACGTGCGAAATCCATGCGCACGACCCTCCCAAACCTGGCCTTGCTCCACTGACGAGACCTGAGACCTCGAGATGGAACCGCTGACTGCGCTACCCGATGACCAGGAGAACTCGGTGCGAGAGACACGTCTTGGGTTTTTTATTCCCACCTGCGACGGTTCGTTACCGCGTAAGGGGGCTCACCGGTTCGGACAGCCCTGATAGCATACGGCCTGGTACCGAACGTGGCCAGGCAGGCCGACACGGTTGAACGGGCCCCAACAAGGTGAATCCCACCGCTCTGACGGACGAACATCGTCAATTTGCGACAGCTTGCTGTTTTTCGCATGTCTCTTTAACCTGCGGGCCGGCGCACAGACCGATCGCGCCGTCGGCGACATCACCAACTGCTTTTTCGGCTGTTCGAGGATGCAAATGAAATGAAGAACATCGCGATAGGGATGAGCCTAGTCGTTTTTGGTACGCCAGCGGTCCTGCTTGGGCAGGAGGTTCCGACCGGCGACGCGGTGATCAGCCAGATATGGACGGAGGGGATGGAGCGATCGCAGACGTACCGGCTCGCGCAGGTGCTGCTCGACTCCATCGGGCCCCGCCTGAGCGGGTCACCCGGTCAGGCCGCTGCGATCGACTGGGCGATGTCCGTCTACGAAGGATTGGGCATCCCTGTTCGGCGAGAGCGGTATGGCACGTGGACGGGGTGGGAACGCGGCGTGACGCATATGGACTTGATCGCGCCCCGTGTGCGAACCCTCGAGGCCATCATGTTGGCGTGGAGTCCTGGCACGGATGGGCCGGTGGAGGGAGACGTAGTCATCGTCCCGGCGCTCAGCAGTGCCACCGACGTGGACGCGTGGCTGCCGTCCGTTCGGGGAAGATTCGTTCTCCTGTCACCGCCGGAGCCGACCTGCCGTGCGGACCAGGAATGGGAGGCAAACGCGACCGCGCAATCGTTCGAGCGGATGAAGACTGCACGAGATTCGGCGCGCCAGGATTGGTTCAGCCGGTTTCGCGGGCCCTGGGCGCGCGGTCTGGTCGAGCGCATCGAACAGGCAGGCGCCGTCGGGATCGTCACGTCACGGTGGTCCGGCGGCTGGGGTGTCAACAAGATCTTCAGCGCCCAAACTCAACAGATCCCGACGGTCGACGTGAGCTGCGAAGACTATGGCCTTGTGTACCGATTGACCGAGTTCAGCCAAGGCCCTCGGCTCAGGCTGAACGCACAGTCGCGATTCCTGGGCGACGTTCCGGTGTTCAACCTGATTGGTGAGCTGCGGGGGACCGAGCTACCCGGAGAGTACGTCGTGCTTTCCGCGCACTTCGACTCCTGGGACGGCGCATCGGGGGCCACCGACAATGGCACCGGCACGATCACGATGATGGAAGCCATGCGGATTCTCAAGCTGGCGTATCCGCGTCCGAGACGGACCATACTGGTCGGTCACTGGGGCGGCGAGGAACAAGGGCTCATCGGGTCCCGAGCGTTCACGGAAGACCATCCGGAGGTCGTGGAAGGACTGCAGGCAGCGTTCAACCAGGACAACGGCACCTGGCGCGTCGAGTACATCAAGATGCAGGGTCTCTCCAAAGCCGGTGGCAACTTTGGGCGGTGGATCTCGATGGTACCTGAGGAGATCAAGCAACACATCGAACTGGACCTGCCGGGGATACCGGAGCGCGGCGGCTCCGACCACATGTCCTTTCTGTGCCACGGGGCGCCGGGGTTCCGACTGCAGTCGAGCTACCCTGAGTATCGGCAGTACACCTGGCACACCAATCGCGATACGTTCGACAAGATCGTATTCGATGACTTGAAGAACAACGCAACGCTCGCCGCAATGTTGGCGTACCTAGCCTCTGAAGATCCCGAGCGCGTCCCGCGCGACCGACGCGTTCTCCCGCCTGACGCACAGGGCCGCTCGCAGACCTGGCCTGAGTGCTCCCCCGCGCGGCGGAGCGCAAACTAGGAGCGGACTCTTCGGCGCCCGAAGGGTCGGGAGCTACCCTCGCGCGGTCGATCGTCTCCCGGTCTAGCCGCTTTCGGTTTGCATCTTCGCGGTGAGACCCGAAGCCGCCCGCTGGGTCGGTGTGCGAACGTTCCACCAGTACCCCCACCAGATCAGCAGGATTCCCACCAGCTCGGTGACGTACAGCACTTCGACGTGACCGAGCCGCGTGGCCATGCCGCCGATCCCGGGCAACACCGCTCCGATAGCAATCAGGGTGTTCCCGACGAATCGATGGAACGTTTTCGGGTTCTTTCGAAAGCGATAAGCTGACAGCGCCGCACCGCCGACGAGGAAAATGAACGCATACGTGTTGATAAACGGACTGAAGGCCCGTACCCACTGCCATTCCATGACGCGTCCTGACAGTCGATACGTCTCGACGGCCGCATAGTCGATGGGTGTCAGCACAACAAAGGTCGCTGCAACGACAACCGTGGACATAAGCACGGCGGCAAGAATGTGCGCGGTGCGCCGTGACAACAGCAGATACACGGTGCCTTGCGCAAGCGGGGCGCCACCAAGCAGCGCCCCCGCGATGTACCAGCTTCGAAAGACGAGTTCATGCCAGCCGGCGAGCGTGACGGTTGCTTCGGTGAGTGTTCCAATCCCATACATCAAGACGCCACCGCCCCACCACAGTAAGTGAGGCCCCGAGCGTCGCTCGCGGTACCGGCCGAAGATGACGAAGGCAAACGCAAACGCAATCACCGTCGTCACGATCGGTATGAAGTGCACGGGCTCTCGCACGGGACCTCGCTCTTACTGTCTGATCGCCGGCCCGCTAGAAGCTCATGTCCCAGGTCAGCGTCACGCGTCGCCGCGGCTCGGGCCGGAAAAAGCTGACGTTCGCGAACTCCGCATAGAGTTGGTTCGTCAGGTTGGAAACCGTGATCCCCACCCGGTGCGTGTGGCTACCCCTCCTGAAGACGGTCACACCGCCGCGCGCACTGTGCACCGTGAACGCGGGAAGCACGTCGCCGACCGGGTTGGTCCCGAGGTCGACGTCCTTCCGCTTCCCGTTGTGTCGCACGCGATACTCGATCCAGACACGGTCACTCGGGTGCCGGTATCCCAGGTGCGCATTCACCTTGTCCGAGAACGATTCACCGACGGGGTTGCTCGGGTCCAGCACGTCCTTCGAGGACAAATGGGTGTAGTTCGATCCTAGGAACAACCCGTTGGGAAGCATGATGTCGCCAGATAGCTCGACTCCGGTGAATCGCAGCTTATCGACGTTGATGTTGTGAAACACCGGCAATCCGTTTATCTCGTCTCCGCGTGGCGCGATTCTGATGCCGTCTCGGATCTCGTTCCGGAACACGAAGCCCTCCAGGTACAACAAGGCATCGCGATACCGGACGCCAAAATCGAGATTCAAGCTCGTCTCCGGTTCCAATCCGGGGTTGGGAGCCTGGAACGCGCCGCCTTCCGGCGTGAGACCGTTGAAGAATCGTTCGACCAGGTTCGGTGAACGAAACGCCCGGCCCACGGAGCCGATGACACTCAGATTCTCGGTGACCCGAACGATGGCGTTGGCCGACCCGACGGCTGTCCGATCCGTTTCCGATACCAATGGAGCGGTGAGGCCCTCAGTGGGTCGGGTTTCCGCGTGGATGTCCTGGTAGCGAACTCCGAGAACCAGCGAGGCGCGCTCGTGGAGCTCCACGTCGGCCTGCAGGAACGTCCCAATGCTCCGATAGGTTGCGTTTGGGACTTGCGGCCTGGCGGACGTTTCGGTCATCGGCGGTCCGAAGCCGAACACGGTCGAACGGCTGGCGTCAGTGTTTTTCGAATCGTCACGAAAGACGTCGACACCGTATGTCAACAACACGCGCGCCGTCGCGAGCTTGGTAGCGTCGATGCGAACCCCCACCGTTTCGAGATCGGTGAAGTTCTCACTGTTCACCTGCACGCCCGCGCCCGGCGGCGTCCCGGGGCCGAACGGAATGAACACATCCAGGTCGAACTGCCGCTCATTGTCCTGGTAATAGCCAATGACGTTCACGCCATCGGCGATCGGAAGCCCGAGTTGCGACGCCTGGTAGCCCATGGTGAGCTTGTCGAAGCGCTGAAAGGGGTATCGAATCTGAATGAGCGGCTGGTTCGGGGCGTACGCCGCCGGATCGACGTATCCGAACCCGGTGGTGTCGGCGCGATATCGCTCCACCCTGACGAACGCCCGTTGGTGTGGCGTCACATCATAGTCCATGTAGCCGTTGAAGCTCTCGTCTTGGACCCCGGTGTCGAACACCGAAGTGTCCCGGGCGAGCGTGATGTTGCCGAACGATCCTGCTGGGGCCGAATAGGTTTCGGCGTCTCGGAACGTCCCGTGCACTTGGAAGCCCAGCCGGCCGGTTCGGCCAGCAATCATCCCCGTGACCTTCTGCTGGTCGTCGTGTGTGCTATAGCGATACCCGAGCGATCCGTGCAGCCCTTCGGCGGTGGGTGTGCGGGTGATGAGGTTGACGACGCCGCCAATCGCGTCACTACCATACAACACCGACGCCGGGCCGCGTACGATTTCCACCCGGTCCAGTGTCGTGACGTCTACGAGCGCCGGGATCTCGCCGAAATCCTGCTGACGGCGGGAGTTGTTGAGACGAAGACCATCTGCGAGTAAGAGAATCCGCTGTCCACGCAGTCCGCGTATGGCCGGCCGAACTTGCGTGGGTCCCACTCCGGTGGCGTCGAGACCCGGGAGTGCCGAAAAAAGGTCCGTCACCGTGTTTGGCGCCTCATCGCGAATGGTTACGCTCCCGATCGCGCTGGCGGGCTGTGGAGTCTCGAACATGTCCTTGAACGTCCGCGTTGCCGTCACCATGATCGGGGTAAGGCGGTGCGGTCGTATGTTGAAGACGGCAGCGCTGTCCTGGCGAACGCTGTCCGGTTGCTCTTGTTGATATAACGCACTCGCGCGGACATCGGGAGCCAGCGCGAACAGGAGGCTCACGGAAGTAACGATCAAGTGTCGCATGTGGACCCTCTTGCGTTTCGAGGTACAGAGTCAGTGACGCGGAGCGGGCGCACTCGCCGCACGATCGGTGAGGCGTGGAACGCCACACTCTACGATAGGATTTGGCGGGTCGGAGCGGTATTCGGAGTTTTGCGGGGGGGCGCCTCCGGAAAAATACGGAGGGCGAACCTAGTCGGCGCGGGCGATCCCGGTCTCGAGGGCGAATCGAGTAAGCCCGGCAACGGACCTGATGCGCAGCTTTCGCATGAGACTTTCCCGGTGGGTCTCGACGGTTCGCGGACTGATTCCCAGCTCGGCTGCAATCTGCTTGTTCGTCTTGCCGTCGGCGATTTCGATCAGTACTTCGCGTTCGCGCGCGGTAATTTGGTCGAGTGGATCCCGCGCTTCCTCCCCTTCACCGCGCACCGCCGCACTCAGCTGCCTGGCAACGGCCGGACTGAAAAACTCCTGGCCGCCGAAGACGGTTCTCACCGCGTCTCGCAGTTCGGCTGGTCCCGCGTCCTTGAGCATGTACCCTTGGGCACCTGCGCGCACGGCTCCAATCACATATTCGGCCTGATCGTGCATGCTCAGGAACAGAATGCGCAACGTCGGCACGCGTTCCCTGAGTCGCTCCGCGATCTTGAGTCCCGACTCGCCCGGCATGCTCACATCCAGGATGACGACATCGGGGTCCTGCTCGACCGCCAGGGCCATGGCATCTGCGCCATTCTCTGCTTCGCCGACAACCTGGAAATCAGCCGCGCTCTCCAGGACGTGACGGATGCCTTCACGCACCACGGCGTGATCGTCGACGACCAGAACGCGGATCGGCTGCTCGCTCACTGGGGGTCCTCCACCCCAGTCGGGACTTCGACGACTAACCCGACCCCCTCCCCCGATGCGCCATTCACCGTCAGTGTGCCACCGAGTGCCGCGATGCGCTCGCGCATTCCGGCGAGCCCGAGACGACCGGCTTCTTCGAACTCTTCTAAAGACCGATTCGCTGGCAATCCCCGTCCATCATCTTGCACGGTCATGGTGATGCGGTCACCGGCCACCGCGATTCTCACCGTAACGGAACGCGCTTGCGCGTGCCGAACCACGTTCGCCAGTCCCTCCTGAAGCGCACGAAAGAGCGCGAGTTCGGTCTCAGGAGCGAGGGGCGGAAGCGAGTCCGGTGCCGTCACCCGGGTGAGCAAATCACTTCGGTCGCCAAACTCCCCGACCAGCGCCCGCAATGCTGGTAGGAGCCCAAGGTCATCGAGCAAGGAAGGTCGCAGATCCCGGATGACGCGCCGAATGCTGTTGATGCCGCTGTCGATCAACGAGAGCGCCCGGTCGAGCCGGGTCGCCATGTCGGAGGGCGCGGACTCCCGCACGACGCCGAGTTGCAGTTTGACCGCCGAGAACAACTGCGCGGTTTCGTCGTGCAACTCCCGTGAGAGCCGACCGCGCTCAGCCTCGTGCTGGCGAACCATCCGCGTCGCCAACCGTTCCAGCTCGTGAGTCCGCGCCTCGAGCGATCGGAACAGATCCTCGTTGGCCAATGCAGCGCCCACTTGCTGGCCCAGCGCGACGAGAAATCTCGTATCCAGTGCCGCAAAGGGATCCCGCGCGTCCCCCACCATGACCAGCGCGCCCGTCACTTCTTGTCCAAGCAGCACAGGAAGGGCGGCGACATAGGCATGGGAGCGCCCGTCTGCATTGGGCGCCGTTCCGGATCGATCCCGGGTAATCTCGGGATGCCGAGCGGACACGGCTCGCGCAATCGTGTGTGTCACGACCTCGTTGGGTGGGGTCGTGTCCCAGCACTCGCACACGCCGGCTCCTCGTATGAACCGCGCGTCCTCGCCAAGCATGTAGACCGCCGTGCCCTTGACGGCGGAAAGCGTGAGGGGACGCGCGAGCACGTTCCCCAGAACGTCATCCCTTGCGCTTCCCAGTTGCAGGTCGGCCGAAAGTGTCGAGAGCGCACGCACTCCACGATGCAGATCGTCGAGGACCAGGAGCAGTATGCCAAGGCCGATCGCGAGTTCGAACGTGATGTCGAGGTAGTATCCCCAGGGATTCCAAGCGCCACGTGCCCGAAGGAACGGGTAGTCGAGATGATGAACCGCCCAGAGGAAAAACGCACCCGCGAGTAGCGCGGCGGCGAGTGACCCCACCTGCCGATGATACCGCAGCAGCACCCACCCGGTCCACAGCGTCGCCAGGCTCAGGAACAACACGGCCGGTCCGGCGGCCAGCAAGAAGTTCTCGAGCTGGTAGATCGCGATATACGACCAGACCGGAGGGAACAGCAACAGCGCCACGTACCACTGCCGCCAACGGATCTGTTCCGAAAACGCGAGCGCGGCCCACAGAAAGGCCAAAGCCGTCCAACCCGTGCCTACCTGGTGCCAGTAGAGCCAGACGCGGTTTTCGGTGGCGAGAAACGTAATGATGGCGCCGAGCCTGAGCGCGTAAAGCAACCATGCGAGTGCCCAGTACGCGAAATAGGGTTTCCGATGGCGCGCGTAAAGGAACCCGCAGACGAGAGCGAGTGCGACGGTGACGGTCGTCTGCAGAAAGGCGGCGGCGAGTTCGGAGGCGAGACCGGTGTCGAGCGTCGAGACCATGGCCTAAACAAAGGACGTGCAGAACCGAACGCAACAGTCTGAGCCGCTCCGGCGCCGTTCCCTGAATGAGGCGCGTCTTGCTGAGGCGGGGGCCACCGCGCCTACGACGAAAACGTTATTTGAGGAATCCGACCCTGGGCACGGTTCGGAGCAGGACCACGAGTGCCACCCCAAACGTCGCCAGACAGATGATGGCGGGAATCACTCTCCCGTAGAGGATGTATCCGGTTCCAAACAAGGCGGCGTAGATCACGACACATCCGAGGAACCAGCCGAGGAGCGCCGCCGACGGACTCTCCGTGGGGTCTGGTGGCTGGGTTCGCACGGCCCCCTTCCAGCCGGGACCGAGCGGCCGAATCTTATCGTAAAACGACTGCAAGGTCGCTGTTGCCGAGGGCGGTGTGACCATCGTGACGGCAAGCCAGCCAATGGTCGTGAGCAGGACTCCAAACACCAGCATGAGGGAAGGATGCAGCGGGCTGAAACCAAGTACCTCGTGCACGAACTGGAAGTAGATGGCGATCACGAACGACAACCCCATGGCCGCGATCTCGCTCCAGGCGTTGATGCGCCACCAAAACCAACGCAACAGAAAGATCAAGCCCGTCCCGGCGCCAATTTGGAGAAGAATCTGAAACGCCTGCATCGCGTTTTCGAGCCAAAGCGATACGCCGCACGCCAATAGGATCAAGAGCACGGTCGACACCCGGCCGATCAGCACGTAGTGGCGTTCGCTGCGGTTGGGTGCCATGAAACGTCGATACACGTCATCGACGATGTAGGAGGCGCCCCAGTTGAGGTGCGTGCTGATCGTCGACATATAGGCCGCCGCAAGCGACGCGACGACGAGTCCGAGGAGTCCGTGCGGCAACAGGACCAGCATCGCCGGATACGCGAGATCGTGCCGAACGATAGACGGATCGAGTCCGGGGAACCTTGCCACGATCGAGTCCAAACTTGGATAGACAATCAACGAACACAGTGCAACGATGATCCAGGGCCAGGGCCGCAGCCCATAGTGCGCGATGTTGAACCACATGGTGGATCGCATCGCGTCCTTTTCGTTTCGCGCCGCCAGCATCCGCTGCGCGACGTAGCCGCCGCCGCCAGGCTCGGCTCCGGGGTACCACGTGCTCCACCATTGCACGGCGATCGGGATAATCAGCACGGCGGAGACGGTGGTCCAGTCTGAGAAATCGGGAAAGAAGCTCAGCTTGTCCGTGAGGGCCGGGTGTGAGACCATTCCCGCCAGTCCGCCGACCTCGGCCTGGTTGAGCGCGTAGTACGCGGCGGCGATCGATCCAACCATCGAAATGACAAAGAGCAGCAGATCGGTAACGACCACGCCCCACAGGCCGGAGGTCGCGGAGTAGATGACGGTCACGCCGCCCGCCAAAAACGCGGTGACGAATTTGTCCAACCCCAGCAGCACGCCTCCGATCTTGATCGCCGCGAGGGTGACGGACGCCATGATCATCACGTTGAAGAACACGCCAAGGTAGATCGCGCGGAATCCCCGTAAGAACGCCGCGGGTTTCCCGGAATACCTGAGTTCGTAAAACCCGATATCGGTGAGCGCGCCCGATCGCCGCCAGAGCTTCGCATAGAAGAACACCGTGCACATGCCGGTGATCAGAAACGCCCACCACACCCAGTTTTGGCTCACCCCCCCGTTTCGAACGAGGTCGGTCACGAGATTGGGTGTGTCCGTCGAAAACGTCGTGGCAACCATCGACGTCCCCAGCAGCCACCAGGGGAGCTTGCGTCCGGAAAGAAAGAACTCGGTCGTACCCTTCCCCGCGCGGCCCGCAAATATGACACCCACGACCACCGCCACCAGGCCGTAAAGGGCAACCACCAACCAGTCGATCTGTGCGAGCTGCATACGCTTCAGGCGTCCGTTCGGTCGTGCACTGGGTATCCCGTGGTCGACCGCCGGCCGACAGCACAGACAGCGCGGAGTCTTGCGTGGTGCGAGGGATGTTGGACCAAAGTATGTGAGTGGGGGCCGAAGCCCCCACCGATCACGTGATCAGAACGAGTATTGCAGCTTAGACATTACCAGGCGCCCGAGTTGGGGTACCCCGATAAAGGTTGCATAGCGTTCGTTCAGGATGTTCTCGACGATGAGCGAGACGACAAACCCGTTGGCAAACGTCGGGCGCCATACGACCTGTGCGTCGACGAGTCCGTAGCTGTCGAGCGGCTGGAGGGTG